>JALOCA010000033.1 GCA_023227965.1 Lentimicrobiaceae bacterium
TACAGAGCAAAAGTAGCCTGAAATAACCTTCGTATTAGTACGGAAGTTAAACCGAAAGCGGGACAATCTTTCGTACTAATATGGCTGTTCAAACTATAGCCTGGTATCAACCTGAGTTGGCGTAAGGCTGCAAGCCATTATTGTAATATTTCTTCATGTTACATTTTGCCGCAGGCGATGAATGTTGGTTTTTTATGCTTATGAATACAATAAACCAAAATTTGTTATAAAATACAAGTAATTGGTTCTTTTAAAGTCGGCGTTCATTCTTTTAGAAGCAAACGCATTTTTTTTCAGGCAAGGCAGACTTTTTAACCATTGAAACTTGCAAAGAAAGTGAGAAGTTTTTGAAAAATATAAAACATCCTTTCTATGGATATTAAAACCCCGACGGATTAATAGTAAAACATGTTTTATCCTGAGCTTAGGTGAATAATCAGTTGTCAGGACTGGGCATCGTCGAAGTTTGAAAGGGTTTTTGCAACGGTCTCAATGCCAAATTTTTTTTTAAATCCGTCTTATATCAGTGTCATTAGTATTCTATTTATACAAAAAAAACTGCCTCAAAAGACGGAAGCAGTTTTTTTTACTAAAATTAAAAAAGGAGGTTAGGGCGTTACTACCGAAATAAATGCAGCAGCATTATTGTCAATGATAGTCATATCGGCACTGTCAACAAAGCCATCGCCATTCACATCGGAATTAACGTAACCCATCGTAAAATTAGCGGCATCATTATCCACGGGAGTCATGTCGCCACTATCCACAAAGTCGTCCTGATTTACATCGCCCCCATAAAAAGTCCATGCACCATCGGCAGCTTGTTTCATATTGCTTCCAAAAGCCTGAGTAGCGGCAGAAGTAAAGTCGTAATTAATAATACCACCGGCAAATGATACCGGAACAGCCGAAACGGTGGCAACACTGTTGCGGTGTTTCAGTGTGATGTAATAAGTGCCGTTTTTGTCCGAAGGGATAATAAGAGTTGAATTTCCATCGGTATTAATATTTACGCCAAGAGCAGTATATTCGATGCTTGAATAGTTAGTAGCATCGTGAAGCTCGATGGCAATCTGGTCGGCAGTGTTGCCGGCAAACTGGTTGCCTGTTTCGCTTTGAGCCTGGTTCATAGCACCAGCGCCATTGTAAAGTCCTTCGAGGAAGGCATAAAGCGAAAGTGTTTTGGTAGTAGGCATTTGTGTTCCGGTAAAAGAACCGAATTCGCTAAGCCCCGTAGCTGAAAGCTGGTGTAGTGAAGTGTTAGCTGCATCAAACTGGGTTTCGGGCGTAGGTAACATTCTTATACAGTAAATATCGCTTTCGGTACCATGAACATCGGCAGGAAGGTATTGTAAAATGGCGTCGCAACTGAAAGCCGTAATACCCGATGAAGAAATGTTCCAGTAACGATTGAGGTAGCTATCAGTGTTTGGGTCGTCGGGATATTTGCTATTGGCAAGGTTAACACTTACATAGGAAACTGCATCGAAAGTGCCGGAAGTAAAGTTTAATGAAACCGGTGAATATTCATCGGCATCGGTGGTGTCGCCAACCGGGAAGTCGAAAGTTCCGGTAAATCCGATTGGGAAATATTTTATCAGCTTACCGGTTCCGGTAGCAACCACCATATTTGCTTCTGAAGGAGTGCCTATTGCAAACGAAGCATTAACGCCCATGTTTAGATTGTAATCGCCAGTGAAAAATTGTCCGTTACCTATTGCAAAAAATCCATTAACGGTCAAATCCCTCTGAAGGCTTATTCCCAAAATGTTATCATATCCAAAACCATTGAAAACTATGGCAGCAGTTCCCTGAATATTCTGTGGAGAAGTACCGTTAAGGTAAACAAACTGGGTGGTGATGGATAGAGTAGTACCGTTATTTATAAGGTTTCCGCCTATACTCATAGTGCCTGTCATTGTAGTAGAGTAAGTAACCCCAGAGCCGATTTTGAAATCTCCGCGTACAGTTACATCCGCCCCTGATGATGTATAGGCGCCTGAACCTGATGAACGGGTAAGGTAAAGGCTGCCAAAAGTCCTAGCCGAAGCCGAAATAGAAAAACTGGCTGTGCCTGGGGCATCATATTCAAATATACCTGTTTCTGTTCCGGCAGCAGTTGATAATAATGGAATAATACCGGCAGCACTTCTTGAGCATTTGTGTACATATTTTCCTCCGTTATTTATCCGGCAGGTTCCGTTAACAGTGGAGTGTACCTGTACCCCATTTCCGCTTGGTGCACCCGAAGCATTTATAAGTATGCCTCCTTCATTTATGATAATATCATCGGTTAAGGAAGTATTATCACCTACAACTAATCCTGCGTCGCCACTTGCCCCATAGGTATTGCTTATTGGCAGGGTTAATGTGATAGTGTTGCCTGTGGATGGTGTAATGGCAAGCCTTAAAATTGTTGTTTTTACAGCACCAGAAGGCAGATCAACGGAATAACTTCCGGCTACGATTGAATTATCTAAAATAACGATGTCGTATTGCGTTGGGATAGTTGTTCCTCCCGACCAGTTGAGTGCATCAGTCCAGGCAGTAGTCCCGGCGGCACCTGTCCAGGTAAATGTAGTTGGTGCAGGCGATTGTGTGGTTACGGTTGCCGAAGGAATGATTATTTGAGTATAGTAGTTAATGGTAGCATTATTTGCTCCGTCCCATGCAAAGGGAATCACAATGAAGGTATATTGTGTAAGAGTGGTAAGACCAGTGATAGTAGCATCCAAAGCCGAACCCGAAGTAAGAAAAGCCGCAACTATTCCATTTCCAATTGGAGTTCCAACAGTGTAACCAGTAGCATCTGCAGGCATTCCGGTAGGAACGGCGCCTCCGGTACGTTGCAGAATGATATAACCTTCGGCTCCTGTTGCTGCTGTTGTCCAGCTAAGGTCAACGGTACTCTGGCTGTTTGAAACTCCGGTTAATCCGCTTACGTGGGTTGTAGGCTCAAGAGCAAGGGTGTAAAAGTTTGCTTCGTCAGTTAAAGTTGTTCCAATTCCATTGATGGCATAGGCTTTATAGTAAATTTGTGTTTCTGAAGGTAGCATTATTCGGGTATGGGAAAACGCACCCATTGCTGTTCCTCCTTCGGCTTCCTTATGGTCAGCTATGGTAACGCCGGAAGTATTACTCCACACAGTTCCCCTTTCGGTGATGGCACTACCTCCGTCGGCAGTGATGGTTCCCCCGAGTACGGCTTCGTTGTAAGTAATGCCTGTTGCTGTGGGTGAAGTGATTATGGGTGCTGTTGCACTGCTTAGTGTTGTTTGGCTCATCGGATTGTTGGTTCCAGTGGCAGTACAGAATTTTGTATTTGTGCCGCTCCCGTTGTATTCCCAAACTTTTATCCAATAAGTAGAAGCCGTAGCCAAACCTGAAACATCTACCGAACTGCCGCTTCCGTTATAAACCACTTGTTCGCCACTTCCTCCGTAAACGGCATTGGCAGTTGGGTTGTCTCCGTCAGCAGGGTCGGTAAAACTGTTTGTAGTATTTATTTTGGCAATACGATTACTGCCGTCTCCGATGGTCCATCCGGCAGTGAAGGTGGAAGCTGTTACACTGCTGAATATTACTGAACTTGCCTGGGTGGTAGGCGCTGAATAATTAACAGGGAGAACATCGTTCCAAGTCATTCCCACGCGAATTCCATCTAATTTTACGTTTACCAGATTTCCGGCAGTACCTTGTCTTATTGCAATACTTCCAAGATTAGCAATATCGGTTCCCGTGGGGTCGAGCGGTGTAGCTGAAGGTGTAAGGGGTTCTGTTTCGCCAATTACAGGATTAATATAAAGGGCAGTAATATCATTTGTTACACCTGAAACTATCGTATATTTCAACACGAGTAGATAAGTAGTGTTCAGGGCATAAGCAGTTGTTGACCATCCCGCATTAGCTGCAGTACCAGCTTTAGAAATGCCAAAATAAACATTGTTCGAAGCATCTTTTTTAACAAAAACCCTTCCTTTCAAGTCAGATGTCAACGAAGAAGATCCAAAATGAAAAAAATAATCACCGTTATTGGCATTTAAAACGTTTACTAAAACTGAAGCGTAAAGAGTTCCAGAAGTTTGTTGTGTGAACGAACGATTGTCATCTTCACCTGAAGCTACTAACGTAATTTCGTCACCTATTCCTGACGAGGGATAATTCGTATAATTGATAGAAGCAGCAGTAATTTTAACCGCATTTGTACCTGCGCCGCTATGTGCAGTCCAACCATTGGCAGAAAGATTGGTACCTACAGTGTAGGAAAAATTTTCTTCAAGCAGCAATGCCTGCCCCCAACCCCAGGAACAAAACCCAAGTATGGTTACGAAAAGTAAAAATAGTTTTTTCATATAAGTGTAATTTGTTAATTGTAAGTTTAAAAATACGGCTTATGCCGGTATTTATCCGTGGCATATCCACAGAAGTAAATTTTTTTCAAATAAACAAAAAAAATCTGATATGCAAGTTAAATTTATGTTCGGATTCAGGAATCCGGTCATTTTTTTGTTAGCACCCCCCCTAAAGCGGAAATTGCAAAAACTGTAGCGAATATTTGCAAAAACTAGACGAATATACATTCGTTGACAATGATATTAATTAATTTGTATTTTTACAATCGCCAATCAAAGGAAGAAGATTATGCAGCCATTAGGAAAAATTTTATTTTCGTTACAGATATATCAGTCTGTACTTTTTACGATTTTATCGTTTCTGAGCTTTTACAACAATTCAAGGGCATATTCAAAAAAATATTTAGGCTGGTTTATGCTTGCCTGTTCGATGTATTTCATTTTTGGAGGATTTTATTACTTTGGCTTTTATCGTTCTTTTCAAAGTATCTATGTGATCGGCTTACCGATAGTACTGCTTATCATACCATTGTTTTACTTCTATATCGAATCGCTTACGGTACGAAATTTCAGTTTTGCCCGTGATAAAATCATTCACCTGCTACCGGCTTTGAGCATTTTTGTGCTCGACCTTCCGTTTTGCCTGATGACATCAAGCCAGAAACATGATTACATCAACAGTGGTGTGGGTTATTTTGATAACCCCACAGGAGTGATGAATTATTTGTCGTATGTGTATTACCTGGGATATTTTGGATTTCTTAATTTGCAAATTCTCATTTATACTTTTTTATTTATCAACTTGTTGCAAGGTCATAAACTGAATATTGAAAACCGTTTTTCATACTATAAAAATATTGATCTGAAGTGGCTGGTATTTCTATTGCTGGCTTTCTTTTCTTTTTTTATCATCAACGACATCAGTTATATGCTGGGAATCAAGGAAACCTCATACAAACTTTTTCAGTTGTTTTTTAACATTACCCTGTTGCTGATTCAGTTGTTTCTGGGGCTGTTTGGTTTATTGCAAAAAGATATTTATAAGCGTAGCCCGCAAAGAAAAGAATTTGCCCTTCCCTTGGAGGTTGCAGAGGAAAAATACGGTAAAGGGACTGCTGCAACAGAAAATATTCTGGTGGAAACACCGGTGGAGAAAACGGGCAATCCGGTAATTGCCAATCTTACTTCCTTGAAAACAGCTATCTTTGACGTAAAAGACAGATTGGGCGTAAACCATGGAGCACGCATAGAAACCAATGGTAACGAAAAAAAATATGCCGGGTCTTTACTAAGTGATATTCAAAAACAGCAGATGGCAAAAAATCTGGATTTGCTGATGAAAAAAGATAAAGAATACCTGAACGAAAAACTCACTATTGACGATATTTCTGATAAATTAAAAACCAATAACCGCTATTTATCGCAGGTAATTAATGAGTTATACAACAAAAATTTTTTTACCTATATCAATACTTTTCGTATTAAGGAAGCACAAAACCTGCTTGTTTGCCAGCAGCATAAAAAATATTCCATTACCGGAATCTCCAAAATGGTGGGATTTTCCTCTAAATCATCTTTTAACGAAGCATTTAAGCGCATTACAGGTATTACACCCAGCGAATTTAAAAAACTGAAAGGGATGGAATAGCCTGTAAGGTGAACATTTTCCAACAGCCGTTTGCAGGCGGGGGGGCTATCACCTGCAGGGACTTTTGTTGTACGGGATGCAAAAATTCTGTTTGCAAACTGTGCAAACAGATGGACCCATCGGCATTCGGACGGGGATACCCGTATTTCAGGTCTCCTTTAATCGGGCAGCCTGCAGCTGCTAACTGCGCACGGATCTGATGATGCCTGCCAGTGATAAGGTTTATTTTTAGCAGGAAATAGTTATTGCTTTTTTGTAATAATTCGTATGTGAGTTCCGAACGCAGATATTTGTTTTTCTCGGTACCCGAAACATAGGTTTTGTTGTTTTTTTCGTTATGGTACAGATAATTGATTAGATGCCCTTTATCTTCAGGGGGCTTGTTTTTTACCACGGCAAGATAGGTTTTGTGGATTTCTCTGTTTTTCAGCATGGCATTCAGGCGTGCCAATGCTTTTGATGTGCGTGCAAAAATAACGGCACCACTTACCGGGCGGTCAATCCGGTGTATAACACCCAGGAAAACATCGCCGGGTTTGTTGTATTTATCTTTAATGTATTGTTTTATTATATCACTTAGAGGGGTATCACCCGTTTTGTCTCCCTGCACTATATCGCCGGGTTTTTTATTCACAATAAGGATGTGATTATCTTCATACAATATTTCGGGATAGTAGTAATACATAAAATAAGGAGTAACCAACGATGGTTTATAGTTAGTACTGCTCTTTTTCGTTAGGGAAATCCTTGATTTTTACATCCTGAATATATCCTTTCACTGCCCTCATTACGTCTTCGCTCAGGTTAAGATAACGGCGCAGGAAACGGGGGGAAAATTCGGTGGTAATTCCCAGCATATCGTGCAAAACCAGAACCTGTCCGTCCACACCGTTGCCAGCACCTATGCCAATAATGGGTATTCGCAGTTCGGAAGCTACCTGTTTGCCAAGACCTGCAGGGATTTTTTCCAACACTATGCTAAAACAACCTGCTTTTTCTAAAAGATAGGCATCTTTTACTAACTTTTCGGCTTCCTTGGCTTCGGTAGCTCTTACCACATAAGTTCCGAATTTGTGGATGGATTGTGGAGTAAGCCCCAAATGTCCCATCACCGGTATCCCTGCAGTAAGTATTCTGTCAACGGATTCGAGTATTTCCTCACCTCCTTCCAGTTTCACTCCATCAGCACCAGCTTCTTTCATGATGCGTATAGCCGAAGCCAGGGCTTCTTTCGAATTCCCTTGGTAAGTACCGAAAGGGAGGTCAACGATAACAAGCGCCCTTTGTACACCTCTTACCACCGAGGAAGCATGGTAAATCATCTCATTTAAGGTGATAGGAAGAGTAGAATTATGCCCTGCCATAACATTGGAAGCCGAATCTCCGACCAGCACCACATCAATACCCGCCCTGTCGAGCAAACGGGCAAAAGAAAAATCATAGGCGGTAAGCATCGAAATTTTTTCTCCCTTATGCTTCATTTCCTGTAACACATGGGTGGTAACCTTTTTAATAGAGCTCATATGCAGAATTGTAAACTGTAAAATTACAAAAAAAACCCGGCAAAGGTAACCAAATAAATAAAAAGTAATACATTTGCGCTCATGAAGAAAAGTATTACCCTGCTGTCCCTTTTATTGGTTATTTTTTTCACTTCCTGTGAAACCGATTTCGATGTTAATGCCAAATGGAAAGACATCACCATAGTGTACGGATTGTTAAATCAAAATGACACTGTTCATTACATTAAGATTAATAAAGCCTTTCTTGGAAGTGGAAATGCTTTGCAAATGGCGCTTATTCCCGATTCTAACCTGTACGATACTGCAGTATTGAATGTCAGGCTGGAAGGTTGGCAAAACAATCAGTTAAAAGTTACCCACAAACTGTATCCCACTACCGAAATTGCTAAAGATTCCGGTACTTTTTACCATCCATCCCAGGTATTGTACAAAACCAATGCGCAACTTGATAAAAGTTATCTCTATAAGCTCTTTATCGAAAACAAAAAAACCGGGAAAATAATTTCCTCCGAAACTCCCCTTGTTCAGGATGTTTCAATTGAACGCCCTATGGGTGTATGGGTAAATATGAACAGTGATAAGGAAACCAAGGCAGTTTTTTATTCGGGAAAGGGAGGAAGATTATACCAGTTGGTGGTACGCTTTCATTATAAGGAATTGGAAGAGAGTTCCCTTGATACTATCTACAGGTATGTTGACCTGTCTTTTGGCGAAAAAAAATCCAATGATCTTTCCGGAGGTGATAAAATGGAAATACCCTATACACCTAGCGATTTTTTCGACAGGGTAAATAATTTAATCCTGAACAATACCAGTGCTCCCTATAATCCTGCTTCCGTGCGTTTTGTGGGAAAGGTAGAGTTTATTATTTATGTAATCGGCGATGAGTTAAATACTTATATCGAAGTAAACGGACCCGCAACGGGAGTGTTAATGGATAAACCCGACTATACCAACATCGAAAATGGCATTGGCGTTTTTTCGTGCCGGTACAGCACTTCCAAGTCACTGAATTTAACTGCTGAAACTATTACCCGCTTAAAGACTTACGAACCTCTGCATTTTCAATAATCCGTTTTCTCTGCTGTCTTTTTGTCAGAAAACTGTCAATTATTTGGTTTTGGCATAATCATTGACACCAATCGGATAATAAGAAAAATCACTAACGAATTTAAAATAGAATAAAATGGGAAAAATTATCGGAATTGACCTTGGAACCACCAATTCTTGTGTAGCAGTAATGGAAGGCAGCGAGCCTGTTGTAATTCCCAACAGCGAAGGACGCCGTACTACTCCTTCTATAGTAGCCTTTACTGATAGCACCGAACGTAAAGTAGGAGATCCTGCAAAACGTCAGGCTATTACAAATCCAAAAAGAACAATATTCTCCATCAAGCGTTTCATGGGCGAAACCTTTGAAAGAGTAACCAAAGAAACTAATCGCGTTCCATACACTGTTGAACGTGGCGACAATAACACTCCGAGGGTAAAAATTGATAACCGTCTGTATACCCCACAGGAAATCTCGGCTATTATTTTGCAGAAAATGAAAAAAACTGCCGAAGATTATTTGGGACAGGAAGTGAAAGAAGCCGTTATTACCGTACCTGCTTATTTCAGCGACTCGCAGCGCCAGGCGACTAAAGAAGCCGGTGAAATTGCCGGTTTGAATGTTCGTCGTATCATCAATGAACCTACTGCTGCTGCATTGGCGTATGGGTTAGATAAAAAACACCGCGATATTAAGATTGCCGTATTTGACCTGGGTGGTGGTACTTTTGATATTTCTATTCTCGAACTGGGTGAAGGAGTATTTGAAGTAAAATCCACCAATGGCAATACCCACCTGGGCGGCGATGACTTCGATCAACTTATTATTGACTGGCTTGCAGATGAATTTCAGAAAGACGAAGGAATTAATCTTCGCAAAGACCCTATGGCATTGCAACGTTTGAAAGAAGCAGCCGAAAAAGCAAAAATAGAATTATCAAGTTCGTCCACTACCGAAATAAACCTGCCTTACATTATGCCCGTTGATGGCATCCCCAAACACCTTGTTCGTCAGTTAAGCCGGGCAAAGTTTGAACAATTGATTGATCCTCTCGTGCGTTCGACCATAGAACCCTGCAGAAAAGCTCTTGCCGATGCCGGGTTAACGACAAACGATATAGATGAAGTAATCCTTGTAGGAGGTTCTACCCGTGTTCCGGTGATTCAAAAAACCGTGGAAGATTTCTTTGGCAAAACACCTTCAAAAGGAGTTAACCCCGACGAAGTAGTGGCAGTAGGGGCTGCTATTCAGGGAGGAGTACTCACTGGAGAAATCAAAGATGTACTCTTGCTTGATGTTACCCCTCTCTCCCTGGGTATTGAAACCCTGGGCGGAGTGATGACCAAACTCATTGAATCCAATACAACCATCCCTACCCGCAAATCGGAAGTATTTTCAACTGCTTCCGACAGCCAGACTTCGGTGGAAATTCACATTTTGCAGGGTGAACGCCCTATGGCAAAGGATAACAAAAGCATCGGACGGTTCCACCTCGACGGAATTCCTCCTGCATCTCGCGGTATTCCGCAAATTGAAGTTACTTTCGATATAGATGCAAATGGTATTCTGAATGTTTCTGCAAAGGATAAAGCTACAGGTAAGTCGCAGCAAATCCGTATAGAAGCCTCTTCCGGATTGAGTGAATCGGAAATTAAACGTATGAAAACCGAAGCCGAAGCCAATGCTGAAGCCGACCATAAACTGAAAGAAGAAATTGATAAGCTCAATTCAGCCGACGCCATGATTTTTCAAACTGAAAAACAATTGAAAGAGTTTGGCGATAAAATTCCCGGCGACAAAAAATCGGCAATCGAAAACGCCCTTACCGAACTGAAAGAGGCTCATAAAAATAAATCAATCAGTGCTATTGATAATGCTTTGCAAAAATTAAACACCGCATGGCAAGCCGCCAGTGAAGAAATGTATAAAGCAACGCAATCAACTGAAAATGCACAACAGAAACCTAACGAACCTCCGATGGAAAATAATCCTTCAGGAAATGATGATGTTACTGACGTTGATTTTGAAGAAGTTAAAGATGATAAAAAATAAATAATCGCTAATTACCCTGTAAAAAAGCGGGAAAGTAATTTTTCCTGCTTTTTTTATAACATAATATATTTTTTTGTACTTTTATTTCCTGAGTTGTATCTCGTTAAATTAAGGGCAATTTAAAAAATATATTTTTTAAATAATTTAATATCACGCTAATAAAAAGAATAATTAACTAAAAGATAAATCATGAAACTAAAAAATTTACTCGTAATTGCAGCATTGCTTGTTCTCCCATTTGGCCTTTACAGCCAAAATGCTTGGATAAACGAAATCCACTACGACAATGCAAGCACAGATGCTGACGAAATTGTAGAAGTTGTCATTGAAAATGCTTCTTCTTACGATATTGCTGATTTCAGTGTTATCCTGTACAATGGTAATGGTGGTGCAATGTACAGCGATACGACACTTGACGTCTTTACCGAAGGTGCCACAGTAGGTAATTTTACCATTTACTATTTCAATTACACCTTAGCAGGAAAAAGTATTCAGAACGGAGCACCCGATGGCGTAGCTCTCAGCTACCAGGGGAACCTGATTAACGGACAGTTTCTGAGTTATGAAGGTACTTTTGATGCAACCGATGGCCCTGCAGCCGGCGTTTCTTCAGTTGACATTGGTGTGGAAGAAACCGGAACAACCTTTGCCGGTCTGTCCCTGCAACTTTCGGGTAGTGGCTCACAATATGCCCAATTTACATGGGTAGATCCTGCTACTGCAACAGCCGGACAGTTAAACAATAACCAAACTTTCGGCGGTTATACCCCCGATCCGGAACCTTCCAATTTTCCGGGAAGTTTTGCTGCAACAGTAAATGGTGTTACCATAAAACTTACCTGGGCAGATGCTACAGGGACACAATTGCCTGCAGGTTACTTAATTTTAGCTTCTACCAATGCCGCTATCAATGCTCCTGTTGACGGTATACCCGTAGCCGACGATTTGGATATGAGTGACGGTTTAGGTGCAAAAAATATTGAATACGGAGTTCAACAATTTACCTTCGAGGGCTTAGCTTCTGCAACAATTTACCATTTTGTTATCTATCCTTACACTAATTTTGGACAATATATTGATTATAAAATAACTGGTACAGTACCTGCTGCCACTGCAACCTCTGCCACTTTAGTGCATTTTCAGGATTTCGAAAATGGCTTAACTCCCTGGACACAATATAGTGTAACGGGGGACCAAATATGGCAACTCGACAGCATACACGGTATCAACCAAACCATGTGTGCAAAAATGAGCGGATATTACGATACAGTAAACTATGTTAATGAAGACTGGCTGATTTCACCACAAATAAATCTGGGAAATTATATCCACGGACTATTAGGATTTTATACTGCTATGAAATACGGAAGTGGCGATAATACTCTTACTCCAATGTATTCAATTAACTATTCCGGTACAGGTAACCCAAACAATGCTGCCTGGACACCCTTGACAGCAATTTTGTCAGAAGGCAACTGGGCTTGGACATACTCTGGTAATATTGACATTTCAGTCCTGAACGATCAGAGTTTTTACATTGCTTTTAAATACATTAGCGAAACCGAAGCCAGAACATGGGAGGTTGATAATGTGGTAGTTACAGGAATCCCCGAAGGAATTGGTATTAGCGATCCTGTAGTTAAAGAAACAGGTGCCAGCATTTACCCAAATCCTTCTCAGGGCGTTTTCACTATCAATTCTCCTTTTGATAATGTTACTGTTACGGTATATTCTCTGGTGGGTGCCAATGTTTACCAGACTACATCCCTGCAGAAGAGTTGTAAAATTGATATTTCGCAATTGCCCGATGGTATTTATTTTGTAAAGGTATATAATACGCTTAATGGAAATAGCGTTACTAAGAAAATTCAAAAGAGGTAATAAAACAGAATTTTGTTGAAAAAACAGCCTGCCTTTTTTGTCAGGCTGTTTTTTTTTACTTTTGTTTTTACAAAACGGAAAAAATGAGAAAATATATTTTAATAATATTGTCAATTATTATTCTTCCGCTTTGTTTGTTTTCTCAGCAAAACCCCATTCGTGTTGAAATAAACTGGAATTCGAACGAAGAACCTTTTTTAATTGCACCATGCGGAAATAATGGAGTAATGCTTTTTTATAGTGTAAAAAATCAAATAGATAAAAACAGTTTATTATGGACATTTACCCATTACGATAAAAATCTTACCAAAATCTGGACAAAAACATTTGCTATACATCATGATAATAAATTTCAGAAGTATTTTTATTCTGATGGCATTTTATATGTGGCTTTTTTTAATGAAGAAAAAAGTAAAACGGAAAATAATTTTGAACTATTAGTTATTGACTTCGTAAAAGAAAAAATTAATAACTATAAAGGAAATTTACCACAAAACACGGCATTTTCATCTATGGCAATTGCAGATAATAAAGCTTTTATTGGATTAACTGCCTCCAAAAATATAAATGCCTTTTTTATGCTTTCACTTCATGATAGCACATGGAAAGCCATTGATCCTGATATAAAATTAGAACGGGAAATTGAATCTGTTCAATGGGATTCCATTAATAAGGAAATACTTATTGTGAAAAAATCCTTTGTTAAACGAGACCCTTCAATTTCCATTACTGTTTTTGATACTAATGGAAATTTATCGGCTCAAATACCATTAGAATACAATAATACAGATGTAGAAATTAATTCGGCAGATGTTATTGCCACCGGAAGTAGGCAATATTTGATAACAGGGACATTTACCTTTACGAACAGCAAAAAGTCAGAAATCCAGGAAGAAAACGCTGAAGATGCCTCCGGATTTTACAGTGTAATGTACAACCAGGGTGCTTGGGATACCCTGAGATACTATAATTGGGCTTCTCTAAGTGATAATAATAGTTTTAATCTTACCGAAGATGCAATAAAGAATAAAATAAAAAATAATAATAAACGAAAACAAAGTAAGAATAATAATTACAATATTGTCAAGCACCCTTTGATAAAATACCATAATGCTTATCTTTTAATTGCGGAAGCTTTCTATCCTGAATATCATACCGAAAGAAGCCTTGTTTACGATTATTTCGGACGTCCTATGACCAATACGTATTCTGTATTTGATGGGTACAGGTATTCCAACGGGTTTATTCTTTGTTTCGATAAAAATGGAGAATTATTGTGGGATAATGGAATAGAAATGTGGAATATTTTAACACTTGATATTCAAAAAAAACTTAATATTAGTATTGACGGAGATGAAATAGCGCTGGCTTTCAGTAATGAAGGAAAGATTGCATACAAAGTGTGCAGAGGTAATGAAGTGATTGACAACATGAGTTTTACAAGCATAGATGCATTAATGAGCCAGGATGAAATTATTGAAGAAAGTAGTAGCGTGATGCAAAAATGGTATGGCAAATATTACCTGGTTTCCGGATACCAGAAAATACGAAATAATGCAATGGCAGAAAACAGAAGAGGTGTTTTTTATATTAATAAAATTGCATTTGAATAAGCACATATGATGAATAAAAAAGGCTGCCTGTTATAATGCAAGCAGCCTTTTTTGTAGTTTAATTGATCTATTTCACCAGATTCTGAAAATCGGGAGCGGAAAAATATTTGAAGAATTCCCGATCGTCTTTAGCAATGGCTTTGTACTTGGAATCTCCTTTAATAGCTTTTACAAGGTTTTCATACATTAACGAAGTATTATCCGTGCGTGCGGCATTTACTGCGGCAAGATAGAAGGTTGCTGCAGTGGCAGGAGCGCATTTGAGCGTTGCAGTGGCAGCAGAATAATCTTTGCTTACCAATTGGGCTAATCCTACATTGTAGTTGCAACGTTTTTTTATCATGCTCAACGCTTTTGTGTATTCACCCTTAGGGATGTAAAGAATACCCTTGTTATAGCTTACATCAGCTCCGGCAGTTTCTGCCTTTGCATAATAAGCCAACGCCTGTAGTACATTATTATTTTTCGCAGCCAATACTCCCAGATTTAAAAGAATTTTTGCATTATTGGGTTGAAGAGAATTGGCTTTGTCAAGGTGATTTTGGGCATCCTTTGTATTGCCCTGTTTCAGTTCAAAATATGCAGCATTATTATAAGCTTTCCAGTTATTGGGAAATACCGAGATAGTGCTTTTGTAAATTTGCAGTTTGGAATTTTCATCAGAAATTAAAGTAGCTGCATACAGCAATTCTTCATTAGTTAACTGCTCAGGTGTTTTTAAAGCCTGATCAAGCAACTGTTCATCCGTCTTTTGAGGTTGAATACAGTTAACCACAATTTCCGCCCTGCGCAACGAAGGAAGGATTTGCTCTTCAACTTCGCGGTACACTAAGGTCATATTACGAATCTCTTTTTCGCGTTTTTTCAGATCGCTTTGTCTGTTTACTACATTAGTAATTATATTTTTATCTTTAATATTTGATTGCTGAATTGCCTGCATAAACCCATTCCAGTCCTCTCCATTCGAATGCAGATTAAAGGTAATGAGTTGTTCGGGGTTTGTAATCTTTACAGGATTGTTTTTGTCTTTTTCCATTTGTTTAAACAGGTCAACCATGTATTTTTTACCGGTTTTTGCTCTTTTTTCCGACAATCCCACGTTATAAGATTCTTCCCCTTCGGGAGATGCCCAGGCGTTAACTTCAATATTTTTTATGGTATATCCTTTTTTAAGAAAATCAGCAAAATCTTTCAATTTTTTCTTAGCTTCCTTATTTTTATTGAGGGGAAGTTTTAAATCAATTGCATAAAGGTTTACTTTGAAGTACAAGACGCCTTTCTCACTGATAAGGGTTTCCTTTACATATCCATGGTCTTCTTCCAGTGCAATATCTTCGTCGTGAATGATACGTTTGCAGGTGTAAACTACTCCGTCAGCAAGTTTTTGCTCAGGCATTTCAAAATATTTGCCTTTCGACTTGGCTTCGTTGAGAGTTGTATTGGCGCTGACGTTTTCTTTGGTGGAGTAAATCACAGGAACAAGTACCAGTTCGGCTTTATTCATATTGGGGTTGTAGGGAATAACCTGTTTAGAAGTAAAACTACCACCTTCTTTTTGTTTGACAATAATGCCGTCGCCGGTAATTTTTTCGCCCTGGCAGGTGATGGGTTTCAGATTGTATGAACCACCATCGTATTTTAAAACAGGTTGTATGGTCATTACTCCTTTTTTATTAAAATATTTTTCGGGGAATTTGGCGTTAATGGTAATTTCTATGGAATCTCCTTTTGTTTCAAGCACGGAAGGCGTTACGGTATATTTAACCAATCCGTAATTTTTGGTCATACTTTTCAGGTTGGTAGAAGATGACTTGAATTTATAAGTAATTCCCAAAACACTACTTGTATAAATATCATAATCGAAGCCGCCAACTCTTGAATCAAGCTTATCGGAATTTACATAACGCCATGTATTTTCCATATTAATATCCCAGTTGTCGTTCAGCATGTAATTAACTCCCAACCCAAGGGGTATAACAGTTTCTGAGGTCAACTTGCCGGGGCCGTTGCCGGCAGTGCCGTTACCGTCAATCTTTTTGCCGTCAATTCTTCTGTATAATGCCGATTCCCAATTTGAAAATCCGATACCTGCAACTCCATAAACAGATAACTTTCTGTCTGGGCGGTATTTAAACATGTTATTGATATTGGCGGTGGCATTGAGGTTGTATTCCCACAGATTTTCCACAATCATGTGCAAGCCCGCTGTTTTGTTGCCTGACAAGCTGTTTAATTTTCCGTACAATAATTGACCACGAATTCCCCAGACCGGTGTTAGTTGTCTTCCAATATGGATACCTGTCGAAATACGGGATTCGAGATGGATTTTTTCAATAGGGTTTTTGTCGCTGATGTTTCCATAAAACTGTCCAATACCTACATTACCATTGATAAACCAATAGGGATCAAATGACTTTGTATCATTTCTATGAACATTGTTTTGTGCCATAAGTGTATTTGCTATAAAAGTAAATACGATAAAAAACATCGAAATAAAAAGGTGTGATTTTCTCATATTATTAAATTGTATTAATAGTAAACATTAAAAATTGTCTTTTGTTTAAAATAAATGATTCAATAAATTATAAATGTATTACATTGTTTTTTATTAAAAAACGGTGAAAAAGAATTGATTAAATTTTATTATGAAATAAGCAAGAAATATGCCAAAGAACAATACCTGCACTTATTGACACGTTAAAAGAATGCTTTGTCCCAAATTGCGGAATTTCAATACATTTATCAATAATTTCCATTACTCCATCTGAAACGCCATTGATTTCATTTCCAAAAACCAAGGCAATACGTGAAATATTGTCAATAGAAAAATTTTGGAGTAGAATACTGTTTTCGGCTTGTTCCACAGCAATAATTGTGTATCCTTCAGATGCTAAAATCCGGATAGAATCAACTGGTTCCGCAAAATATTTCCAGTTAACCGATTCAGTGGCGCCCAATGCTGTTTTTTGAATTTCACGATGGGGAGGGGTGGCTGTAAGTCCGCATAAATGAATTTCTTCAATACAAAAAGCATCAGCTGTACGGAAAATAGAACCCGTGTTATGCATACTTCTGATATTGTCGAGCACGATTACAACCGGTATTTTTTCAAAAGTTTTATAATCGGTAATACTTAACCGGTTCAACTCGGAAGTACTGAGTTTTCGCATGCGTTATTTTTCTACAAAAATAAAACCTTTGACCGGTTTTAATAATGTTATAAATTTGTTTTCTCAAATAAAATACCTTGAAAGAACAAAGCGAAAAAATTGCAGAAACTCCCTTGATGAAGCAATACAATGCTATCAAGGCAAAATACCCTGATGCTTTGTTACTTTTCAGGGTGGGTGATTTTTATGAAACTTTCGGGCAGGATGCCGTGAAAACCTCACAGATACTAGGCATAGTACTAACACGTCGTGCCAATGGTTCAGCAACTTATATAGAATTAGCCGGATTTCCTCATCATGCCTTGGATACCTATCTGCCTAAATTGGTAAAAGCCGGGCTGCGGGTTGCTATTTGTGACCAGTTGGAAGACCCCAAGCTTACCAAAAAAATAGTAAAAAGAGGTGTTACAGAATTAGTTACCCCTGGCGTATCCTATAATGATAAAATTCTTGAACATAAAGAAAATAATTTTCTGGCTGGAATCCATTTCAGTGAAAAAATATCGGGAATTTCTTTTTTGGATGTATCTACAGGCGAATTTTATCTTGCACAAGGATCAACAGATTATATTGATAAATTATTACAGACTTTCCACCCAAGTGAAATCATTATTCAGAAGAACAAAAGAAAAGATTTTTTTGAAATATTTGGAGATAAGTACTATATAAATACTTTTGATGATTGGGTGTTTACTGAAGAATTTGCCAAAGAAATTCTATTGAAGCATTTCGGGACGGCTTCGTTAAAAGGATTTGGAGTTGAAAATATGGTATTTGGAATTGTGGCAGCTGGAGCAGCATTACATTATCTTGCCGATACTCAGCATGACAGGATTCAACATATTACAAAAATTGCCCGAATTGAAGAGGATCATTTCGTATGGCTCGATAGGTTTACCATCCGAAATCTGGAATTATTACCTTCGGGAAATGAAGATACGCATGCTTTGTTTGATATTATTGATCAGACACTTTCACCTATGGGTGCCCGTTTATTGAAGCGATGGTTGTTACTACCACTGAAGGACAAAAAACCCATTGAAGAACGGCTTGCCATAGTGGATTATATCCTGAATAATAAAGAATTTGCGGATGTCCTGCGACAAAATATTCGCTGGGTTGGCGATTTGGAACGTTTGATTTCCAAGGTTGCTGTTGGAAGGGTTAACCCCAGGGAGATTGTGTACCTGAAACGTGCTCTGCTGGCATTAGAACCCATAAAAAATGCTTGTTTACAGGCAGATATTCCTGCTTTACAAATTATTGCTGAACAAATTAATCCATGCCAGCTCATACGGTCGAGGATAGAAAAGGAGATTTTTCCTGATCCACCTGTAATGCTTAATAAGGGAAATGTGATTGCAAAAGGAGTTTCGGATGAACTGGACCAGTTGCGCAATCTTGCATTTTCCGGGAAAGATTATCTTGTGCAAATACAGCAAAGAGAAATAGAACGTACAGGAATTTTATCCTTAAAAATTGGCTATAACAATGTCTTTGGATATTATCTTGAAGTTACCAATACCCATAAATCGAAAGTGCCCGATGAGTGGGAACGAAAACAAACCCTTGTAAATGCCGAAAGGTATATTACCGAAGAATTGAAAGAATATGAACAAAAAATATTAGGTGCTGAAGAAAAAATAATTGAATTAGAAGCAAGGCTTTTTAACGAACTACTCATCAATTTAACAGAATATATTGAGCCTATTCAACTCAATGCTTCGTTAGTTGCAAAACTTGACGTATTATTCGCATTTGCAGAAGCTGCTATGCATAATAATTATGTTAAGCCACTGATTAATGAAAGCTATGTTTTGGATATCAAGCAGGGAAGGCATCCCGTAATTGAAAAACATTTAACGCCCGGTGAAAAATACATAGCAAATGATATTTTTTTAGATAATGAAAATCAGCAGATTATAATACTTACCGGACCCAATATGTCGGGAAAATCCGCATTATTACGGCAAACAGCATTGATAGTTCTAATGGCGCAGATGGGTTCGTTTGTCCCTGCAGAAAGTGCGAATATCGGCTTGGTGGATAAAATATTTACCCGGGTAGGTGCTTCTGATAATATCACCTCGGGCGAATCCACTTTCATGGTGGAAATGAATGAAACAGCAAGCATTCTTAATAATATTTCCAACAGAAGTCTTATTTTGCTTGATGAAATAGGACGAGGAACAAGTACATACGACGGAATATCAATAGCCTGGTCTATTTCGGAATTTCTTCATGAGCATTCATTATTTAAAGCAAAAGTTCTTTTTGCTACTCATTACCACGAGTTGAATGAAATGACTGCCTCGTTCCCAAGGATAAAAAATTTTCATGTAAGTGTTAAAGAAATCGGAAACAAGGTCATTTTTTTAAGAAAAATTGTGCAGGGAGGTAGTGAACATAGCTTTGGGATTCATGTTGCCCGGATGGCAGGAATGCCTCAGAAAGTTATTCTCAGAGCTGAAAAGTTACTTAAAAACCTGGAAGACAGCCATAGTAATGATGCTCTCAATCATGAAGCATCAAAACGACGTGCAAAAAAAGAAACAGATAATTACCAGCTAAGTTTTATTCAGTTAAATGATCCTCTGCTGGAACAAATAAGAGAGGATATTCTTAGTACTGATATAAATACCCTGACTCCTGTAGAAGCTTTAATGAAGCTGAATGAAATAAAAAAGCTGCTTAAAGGGTAAAATTTTGAGAAGAATTTTGGAAAAAGAAAAAAAGTGTATATTTGCACACCCAAATAAAACGCGGAAGTAGCTCAGTTGGTAGAGCATAACCTTGCCAAGGTTAGGGTCGCGGGTTCGAGTCCCGTCTTCCGCTCAAAAAATTGACCTCTCGTAAATAATGAGAGGTTTTTTTAAAAATGTATTACTTTTGCTGAAAGATTACGTTCTTTTTATAATGCCCAGGTGGTGGAATTGGTAGACACGAAGGACTTAAAATCCTTTGGACATTGCGTCCGTGCGGGTTCAAGTCCCGCCCCGGGTACTTACAAAACCGATGAATTTACAATCTGTCGGTTTTTTTTATGTTGTCAGATAACTTTTTGAAAAACCCGGAACCGTTTGTGCATCTTTGCGCCGATTTTTTCCATTTCGGCTAACATCTTATGATTAGTTTCCAAAATAAGGTGTACTTCAATTTGTATAAAACCGGCTTTTTTTACCGATTCGAACAGTTTAATTCCCATTGAAACATCTAAGCCTAATCCCTGGTATTGGGGTTTTACGGCACCAAGCATCAGGTCTACCTGCCTGGTTTTTTTCGATTCGTGAATGATTTTGAAAATGCCAAAAGGGAAAAGTTTTCCTTTTGCACGCTGTATTCCTTTTGCTAAGCTGGGTAGTCCAATTATAAAAGCCATGATTTCACCGTCTTTAACGATGGTTTTAACAAAGCGTGGATCGAGCAACGACATATACCGGGCAGCAAAATCAAGCATCTCCTTTTCGGTAAGCGGAACAAAGCCATAAATATGGCTATAGGCTTCGTTCATCATGCGTAAAATAGGAATTACATAAGGCTTTAGTTGGTTTCGTTTGGTAAATTCAATCACTTGGTATTGTTCTCTTTCTTGAAACCGCTGGCTGATTTTATAATAATAGTCGGGCAGGCTTTCGGGTAGTGGATACATATAATCCACACAATCAACTTCTTTGGTATATCCTTCTTTTTCAATAAGTTTTACAATATATGGTGGATTTGAAGCTGCTGCAAGGATAGGAGGATGTTCATAACCTTCTATCAATAGACCCTGGGGGTCTTTGTCCGAAAAACCATAAGGACCCACTAATTTACTAACTCCTTTTTCTTTAGCCCAATTTTCAATAAAACTGATCAGTGCGTGGGCTGTTTCCTGGTCGTCGTAACATTCAAAATATCCAAAGCGGCCGTTCCTTTCGCCGTGCAATTCGTTATACTTACGATGGATAATTCCCATGATTCTGCCTGCCGGTTTTTCGTTTTTATAAGCCAATACCAACACCGTGTCGCACGAATCGAAAGACCTGTTTTTGGCGGGGTTAAAAAATTTCCAATCATCTATTAGGAGGGGTGGAAGAAAATTAGGATAATTGCTGTGTATTTTTACAGGCAGATGTATAAATATACGTAAGTCGCTTTTGCTTTTAACTTCTTTTATTTTTATCATTTTATGAATATCAATACATAATATAAAAAATAGCCTCACAGAATCATTAAAGTATGGCTAAAACTTTAATCAAAAGCCTGGTAATTTTTTCAACATTGTTGTTGAATACTTTCATAATTTCTTCCCAGGTAGCCGGTTCCTCATCGCGTTTCCATGCGTCGTAATCGGTGCTCATAGCAATGGCTACGTAGGGTATGCCCGCTTCATTAGCAAGAGCTGCTTCCGGAGACGTACTCATGTTCACAATATCGGCACCCCAAATTCGGTACATTTTAGATTCGGCACGGGTAGAAAAACGGGGTCCTTCAATAGTAATAATGGTTGCAGAGGGATGGATATTTATTTCCAATTGTTGGGCAGCAAGCAAAACCTGCTGGCGTATTTTTTCTGAAAATGGATCTGCCATAGCAATATGCCCCCAATTATCGGGTTCAAAATGTTCAAAAAAACTGGTTTTTCTGTGCCGGGTAAAATCAATGAACTGATCGGGAAGTACCAAGTCGCCACGTTTAATGGCATCACGAAGGCTGCCGCAAGCCGTAGATGCGAGAATACAATCGCATTCCAATTGTTGCAGCGCAGATATGTTTGCTTTGTTATTAACCTGGGTAGGAGGGATGGTATGTTCTCTTCCATGTCTCGATAGAATATATACATGTTTGTTTTTAAGTGTCCCTGAGAATATAGTGGAACTGGGTGTTCCATAGGGCGTGTTTATTTCCAGTTCTTCTGTCTGATTAAAAATATTGAGTTTCTCGAGACCCGATCCACCAATGATGCCGATTTTTTTCATTTGTTATTAATTTGATTGTTATCGGTCGTATATAACCCAAATATTTGAAAATGATTTTTATATGTGTTTATGTAAGTATTACATGTGGGTTTCATAGTTCGTAAATAAGGAGGCTAAATTATAAAAATAAATTATAAGTTTATTTGTAATAGAACTTTTACTTCTGATTTATGAGGACTGTAAATAGAGCCTTCATCACTTCCGGAGCCGGGTACCCGGGTGAAAAAAGAGCGGGAATATTTAAAATATCCTTTTATATTATTTGTGAACGAGTATTTTAGCAGAATAAAAAAACGACTGCCTTTCCCATACAAAGAAGGTATGGAAAAGGAATAAGGCACATCGTTTTCGTAAATATAAATGCGTTCATTGTAGCTTTCTGTATCGAATAATCCATAGCCGGAACACGCAGTCCATTTGTACATTTCGTTTGCATACATCAGCATGGGATAAATTACCAATCCTTCTTTTTTGTTCTCATTGTAGCATAGGGTGGTTACGTATTCAATTCTGGTTTTTATTGTTAATTCCGGCAGAAGGGAGTATTGAAAGTACAACCTGTATGAAGAACGTTCTTTTAGCGCTACAGGCGTAATGAGATGTTTGTTAGTGGTAAGGTTAACTTCCGTGTTTTTGATTCTGTATTGCAGGTAAAAACCCTGTTTATTATCCGGGAAATACTCAAGCCGGATGAGGTATTCATTGCCGTGAGTAGGAGCATTGACAAGGTATTTTAACCAGGGGAAACTGAAAAAGTCGGCATACCCGCTTACATTCCAATGGGAATTAATGGGTATCTGCATTCCGGTAAAAATGCCTTTTTCATTTGCACAGGATGTGCTTTCGGAAAAAGCATTGCCATGTTCATTTTGATACCCGGGAGGGTAATTCCTGTAAACAGCCGAGAAATTTATCCAATCTACGATGCGCGAATTAATTCCTGCAATTCCGGCATAAGTTCCCTTTCCGTTTGTACTTATTTCTCCAAAGATATTAACATTCCGGTACATTACGTCATAATCCCATCCTACAAAGGTTCTTTCCCCCGACTGTGCATGGTAGTAGCGGTATGGATCATCATTGTTTGCAGGGTTTTTATCATACCGGGAAGTGTAAATTGTAATCCCGGTCTTGAAAAGGCTGCCTTTTAGTGTCAGCCTTCCTCCGTAAAGGGTTTCTTTCAATGCATTGCGGGTTTTCAGTTCATTTATACTCCTGTGATAACCGGTTTCGATAAGTGAAGAATATTCGTTTTCTGTTTGCGATGTATCGTCCGTAAGGCGGGCATCTTTGTTTCTGAAAGAAGCAAAAGCCGTTATTTCCAGCTTGTGTAGTGAGACGGAAGAAGCAATCCCCCGGAAAAATCTAATTTCATTGGTAGAAGTGCTTGGATATACTCCCCGGTGAAATTTTTTGACAGAGAAAATATCCGGAGATTTTCCTAATGAAAAACCGGAACCCAGAGTAAGACCCTGTCCGAATTGTAATTGGTAATCGCCAACGACAAATGACTGGACAATACCCGCTTTCTCCAATGCAACAAAACCAGAATAAAAATCGAACCCGTTTTGTTGCGAACCCTTGAAAAATTCCTCACCGGCATCTTTTTCAGCGGTAAAGCCTATACGGCATTGGGCATTCAAGGCTGAATGGAACCGGACACAAATTTTATCAGGACTACCGAGATATGCACTTTTCGATTTTTTATTTTCCGAAGTATCGGAAGGCGTTACATAAGCAGATTGTTTTTCAATGCCTCGCTGGTAAAACACGCTGAATTGCCGGGAATGTTTGCCGGCAGAATAAGAAAAGATTTTCCCGTAGCCAAACCGTACGGTGCCGACGTAAATAAATGGCAGGATATTTTCAATATCACCGGGAGTAAAACCTTCAATGCACTGCAATTCATAAATACTCAGCAGATTTCCAAAAATATTACGATAGGCAAATAAATTATAAATCTGCATATCGTTTAAAAATGGGATGCGATGCAATTCCTCTTCTGTAGCCGAGTTTACATTGAGCGGATGTTGGCTGTAATATTCAATGAATGTTGTGATTTCATCGCTATCAAACTCTGTTTCCTTCGTTTGTGCCCAATCTTCCAAGGCTTGTTCATTGATGATGGGTTGTTTTACCGGAACCTGGGCATTCAATTTGTAAAATCCTGCCCATGCCGTTAGCACGAAGCAGAAAAATAACAAAAATCTTTTGTTTTCCCGGACAAACATTGTCAGTAATTTTAATTAAAAGAATAAATAACTGATGCCTGCGGAGAATATCCCAACACCTGGTGATATTGTGTCGCTATTTCGAGGATAAACTGCTTGTAAGTAATTCCAAATCCAAAACAAAATAATGTAGGGTTTGAAGATATTCCTGTGCGAAGGAAAATACCCTTTACGGGAGCATATTCCATTCCGGCTTTGATGTTGATTTTATGGTAAAGGCTTTTTTCGGCTTCACAACTTATAGTCAATTGTTTTATGGGGAAATAAACCAACCCAACATTGTAAACCGAAGGTATGCATTCATCGTTGTAAGACGACAATTTTACATTTAAAGGATTGAAAACATGGATTCCTGCACCCAGCTGACCGGAGAGCCGGGCAAAAATACCGGCTTCGAAGGTGAAATTGTTTTTGGTTCCGTAGCCTTCGCCTATCGCAGTGCGCAGCCAGTTGAGACCTATCCCGGCGGAAAAACCTGTTCCAAATGTTTTTGCATACGCGAGCCCCATAGTCAGTTCGTTGTAGGAAGAATAGCCAAAATAGTTCACATAAAAACCCAACGTTCCTGAATGCGTTGGCAAAACACCTGCTACACATTGCATAGCCGTTTCTTTCAGCAGATATTGGTTTTTGTAGGCAAATCCCAATGTGGCTTTTTCACAGTGGGTCATCAGCGCCTGGTTATTGTAAGCCGACCACACGTCTCCGGTGTAAAGCCCGATGCCACCCATGCCCGCCGAACGACTGCCAACCGGGGAATGCTCGCGTTGCGCGATAATGAAACCCGATAACAGAACGCAACCTGCCAGTATGAGAACCCCTTTTCTCATATTTCATGAATTGGCTGCTAATATATGCAATTATTTTGGAAAAAGCAATAAGATAATCGTCTGGAGAAAAGCAATGCGGTATAAAAAAGGAAATTGTATTTTTGCTCAAAAATATCTGCATTATGGATACACTACTCATACTGGATTTTTTGAGTGAACTGAAGGAAAACAACAACCGCGAATGGTTTCAGGTAAACAGAAAACGTTTTGATGCTGCAACTGCTGAATTTAAAAAATATGTTGCTACGCTGATAGCCGAAGTGCTGAGATTTGATTCTTCAATAGGCGGGCTTACTCCCGGGGATTGTCTTTTCCGGATTTACCGCGATGTACGGTTTTCGGCTGATAAATCGCCATACAAGATTAATTTCGGTGCATTTTTGGCTCCTGGTGGACGAAAAAGCCTTAAAGCAGGATATTATTTTCATCTGGAACCGGGCAACTCGTTGCTGGGAGGAGGAATTTACATGCCCATGCCGGATGTACAGAAAAAGCTACGCCAGGAAGTATATTTTCATGTGGAGGAATTTAAAGGCATACTTAACCATTTGGATTTTCTACGTTATTTCGGGGCAATGGATACTTTCGATAAAATGAAAAAACCGCCCAGGGATTTTCCTGCCGATTTTCCGGATATTGACCTGTTGAAGTATCGCAGTTATACCATTCTGCATACATTGCCTGAAGCAATGCTTTTTTCGGATGCACTTGTTGACTATACAATCGCCGTATTTAAAGCTATGAAGCCCCTGAACGATTTTCTGAGCAGGGCAGTTGAAGGGTAATATTTCTGGTTTTTGGTTTTTAGCTTTTGCTCTCCAGACTACCGGGACCGCTCAGCCGGGGATTTATTTTAACTCATACTCTATTCCCAGATAACAATTTGGCGTAAATTCATTTATCATTAAAAAGAAACCGTCATAAGAACCTATTCCAGCACCTGTAAACAAATGGAATCTCTTAAATGTATATTGGGCACCGATAGATGCCGTATTTTCAACAATTAGTTTTTTGTGTCTTGTGTAAACAGGTGGACCAAGTTGGTATTCCTTGTACTTGAATTGGTAAATTAAAAAATCAAACTGCCCGAATATTTTAAAGTTCTTAAATTGTTCGTCGGAATAATACCTGTAACCTAAGTTTATACCGAATGCTTCTTTTTCATATTTATCAACAGGATCTCCATTTATAATTTTTTTTAAACAAGAATAATGTGAGCCTGCATATAAATTATGCCTTTTATATTCGAATGAAAGTGCCGGAATATAATGCAGTGCCTTGTTTGTATATGAAGTAGAGTAGCGTATCCCATAATGTACACCTGACTGACTATATGCTCCAAAATGAAAGATGAACATGGTCAGTAAAAATATTGGCAATAAAATTTTTTTATACATTTTAGTTTAAGATTGTCCTTTGTGAAACAGAATTATTTCCAAAAGTACCAATAATAATATAAATTTACTTCGGCGTAAGCAGAATCTTGTTCTTTTATTTTATCTCTGACTGGCATATTTGTTTATTGTAATTGCGAAATTACAAATTTTGCTTTATTACGAGCGGGCAAGAGAAAATTGATCTTTTTCATTTTTTATGGGTAGGTTATTGTCCAATTCATTCTTTGTAAGTCTTGTAAGCTTAAATCATAACGCTTTAATACCAAATAATAATGCGTTACAGAACTCCATGGTATTTTTTCTATTATTTCGGCATCAAATACATAAACCATTAAGGTGTCTGATGGAATTGACATTCCATCATCAAAAGCATCTTCAAAACAAACCCTACGTCTTAAAGCTTTAGTATTATTTTTATTTGGATAAACTTTATAAATTGTTGATTCAGGCTCTGGACTTGATGAATGTATAAAATCTAAAGTATCTGGGTAATATAAATCTCCCATTAAATACAATGATTTATTTGAATTATTTATAAACTGAATCGTCTTGTGACAATCACTATCTTCTCTTTCACAAGTGCTACTTATAAAAAGAATGCATGTAAAAAAAATAAAAATGTTTTTCATTTTAATATTGTCTTAATCTCCGCTGAACGGTATATTGATCTTTTCTTGATACTTTGTTGGCATTTTCGTTTATTGTAATTGCAAAAATGCAATTTCCGCTATGTTCCGAGCGGAATTGCAAATTCTGCTCAGCCGGGGTTACTTATTTCCACACTCATTAACTAATTTCTTCAGAATAAATTTATTGCTTGTATACAAATAAAGCCATTCCGGATAGTCTGAAACCGGAGAACCAATATCATGTATAACAAACTTTCTTTTAGATTTTGTTGTTTCAAAAAAGTTAATAGGCGGATTATTTAAAAAAACAACAAATAAATGTTCTTTATAATAAAAACACCCATAAAGATTAACATACTGTTCGAAAATAAGTGTTGTTTTTAAATCATAGTTTGCCGACAAATCAATAAATACACTATCGCTTTTTTCAATTATAACAATACTGAAAACAATAGCCTTAGAATAATAATCACAATCTTTTAAGCAACAAATAGCATTAGTAATTACCGAATCAAGTTGCTGACTTTTAATTTTTAATAAAGTCAGTTCTTTGTCGTATTTATTGCATTGAGCAAACAAAACGCCATTAAAAATTAATGGAATGATCAATAAATGTTTTAGAAATGATTTCATTATTTTACTTTTGGTGCTATTATTTCAAACATTGGCAAGTTACCAGGTATCGAGAATTGATTAAAAGGCATATACTTGCCATCATTAGGAGTAAAGATGTTAAATTTCGCATTTGGATGTAACATTTGAATCGTTGTTGCAAAACCAACATCTCCTGGCGAAATAGTTGTCGTGTTATTGTCGTGGCTATGGTCATTTCCTCTGTAAGTATATGTGTAAAGTTGAGTTGTATACAACCCATAACCGCCATAATCTGTGCCTGATTCGCGAGTAGTAGTAATATAATTAAGCCCTTGATCTCCTTCTACACCTACCCTTGATCTACTCCATTCAACTTTAGAGTTTTTTGCCACAAATTCAAAAAGATTTTTTGCTTTATCATCCCCTCTTACTTTAAGCACATCATATTTATACCATTTATCATCACGAGGGTCTTTTACTGACTGAGAATATTTACTATCCAAAATCCCTTTATCAACAGTTATAGAATTATCTTTCATCCCATTATCCCAGCTTTCTTTTGTATACAGCACATCAAAATTATCGTTTGTTTTTTCAACAAGGTTAACATTTCCTTGATCGTCAACAGTATAATTATCATCAAGTGCTCCAGTCGGATCAATACGAACAATTGGGCTATTCTGGCAATAACTATACGGGCTTACCCAGTTTCTTTGGTCTGCTAATGGGTCCATAGTAGTAAAATGAAGTGCTATAGGGTCGTACATCCTTGCCCCGTAATCGTACCAGTTAAGGCCGTAATCTTCCTGTAGTTCCTTGCCGTTGTACAGGTAATTATTCTTTAAATCTGCACCGGAGGTATAGCCCAAGACTTCCAACTGCATGCCAAAGGGATAGTAATGCTGGTATTCCATTACCTGGGGCAGGCCCGGGGCGGAATATTGGTCTTTTATTTGATATCCTGTTGACATATTCGTTTATTGTATTTGCGGAATTACAAATTTCTCTTTATTCCGAATAGAAAAATATTTTCCGCTCAGCCGGAAACTTTTGATGTGCCACTTCACTATATCGTGTATTTCTTAATATTTATTAGTTTGTATTGTTTTGCTTTTGTACTATATTTATATGTAAAAATCTTACTCCCAGACCAGGCCATCATCACTTCTCCTTTTTCTTTGGTTACTCCATAATCAATCATTCCTATTTCAATGTTTCCCTGATTTACTTCAATGGGTAAAAGTTTTATCACATAGAGGCTCTTTTTATTTTTTAAAAAAAACTCCAAGCTATCTGTAACATCAATAATATGATAATTTTTAATCTTTGATGGAAGCTTAATATCAAAACTTTTCATTATATAAACTGTGTCAATTTTATCCCCCGTGGACAAATGAGCACATAACGCTTGTTGATAAAGTTTAGATGTTTCAGTTTCATCAGAACCTTTAAAAGATAGAATAATCAAACTTATTATAAATAATGGCAAATATCTCATATTTTTACTTTTTAAATATTGACATTGGTATGGTTGCTATTACACCATTTCTTATGTATACATATATTGTTCCGTTCCCCATTCCAAAAACATAATCTTTCCCTGTAGCTGTATTTATATCTGTTTTTGAAGGTGGTTGTACCCAGCTTGCGGTTCCTCCAGCAACTTTTGTAGTTCCACTTGGATGACTATGAAAATCAAGATCTCCAACAATAGATGCATTTTTTCCTGAAGCTGAATTTCCGGCGGTTCCCGGTTTTGCAGATGTAACCATTCCATTATTAAGGATTCCCCCATATTCACGGTTATTTGTAGCTACTGTTCCACCTGTACCATTATCTTTAACAACTTCCATCATCTTTCCAATGGTTCTTGGAGATGCAATTTGAATTACGTTTTTCATGTGGTCACCTTTCAAATTCCCTTTCGAAATTTCTGATTCAGTCATTGCTGCCGCTTCTTTTGAAATAGGTGAAGAAAATCCTCTTTCTTCACCTTTATTAGGGTATATTTCGTTTGTAGTTTGAGATGTTTTTATAACAAAATTTCTATCAGGTTTATCATTTACTACCCTATAGATTTCTTGCCCTTGCTTATTATAATAAATATCATCATCTAACATGCCATTTGCATCAATCCTTGTAATTGGATTACTCTGGCAATAGTTGTACGGACTTACCCAACTGCGTTTTTCTGTTTTCGGGTCAATAGTACTCCACCTTCCAATCACCGGATCATACATCCTTGCGCCGTAATCGTACCAGTTCAGGTTATAATCTTCCTGCAATTCCTTGCCGTTGTACAGGTAATTGTTTTTTAAATCGGCACCGGAGGTATAGCCCAGGGCTTCCAATTGCATGCCAAAAGGATAGTAATGCTGGTATTCCATTACCTGGGGCAGGCCGGGAGCGGCTGCGGCATAGGTGGCACGGGTATTACCTAAGTGGTCTTTCATAAAGTACTCGTAACGGTAAGTGTTGCCGGTTATTTTTGAGACACTTAATTTTTTAATCAATAAAATTCCTCGGGGCTTGCCCCGGGGTAAAAGAGGATAGTTTGAAAACCTAAGGTTTTCGATACGCTTGAAAAGCGTAAATTTGCTGAATGGATGAACATATCTACAAACGGCATAACAAAACACTTCTTTTGTATCATTTGGTTTTTCCGGTGAAATATAGACGGAAAGTGATAAGTGGCCCGATTGGTGAGGCGATTAAAGATATCAGCCTGGAGATTGGCGATCGTTTTGAAATAGAGTTTGTAGAGATCGGCACAGATGAAGACCACATTCATTTTTTGGTTCAGGGGGTACCGACGATGTCTGTAGGACAGATTATAAGGATCATAAAAAGCATCACATCCCGAGAGATTTTTCACAGATTTCCAGAAGTGAAGAAAGCATTGTGGGGTGGCAGTTTCTGGACAAGTGGATACTATGCGAATACGGTTGGTCAATATGGCAACACGGAAGTTATAAAGAAGTATGTTGAGAATCAGGGAATGAAATACAATCAATTGCATACTCAACAGCTTAGTTTGTGGTGATCTTTCTTTAAGATACCTCGGGGCTTGCCCCGGGGTCATTCATTCAAAAAGAAATTTAATAAATTTTTCGCCATCCCAATAAAAGGCAATACTTTCGCTTTCAATGAAATTTTCGACAAGAATTCCATCGTTTAAGACATCAATTGTTTCCTCCGCTGCGTCCCATTTCCCTTTTTTTTCAACTGAAAGAATCATTTCTATTTTCTTAACATTTTTGTAATTACCTAATATAAAATATTTATAGCCACTATTTATCCTAAGGAATACAAAAAGAGTTAATTCTTTTGATTGAGGGTTTAAAAGGAATATTGAGAAATCTAAATATCCATCACCATTAAAATCACTTGAAGTAATAAAAGGTAAATTTTTATTATCAGCGGAAGGTTTCCATCCTTCAGCATAGTCCTCGATAGTAGGTAGTTTATAGTTGGGAAATTTTTTACTTAAAAACTTTATTAATGAAGTTGGAATATCGTTAATTGAATCAATTTGAAGGTTTTTCAAATTATCAATAATAGTTTCGTTCTCTTTAATGTCGTAATTTTTCAAACTATTACTCAACTTTTCCTTATTTTTTTCTATTTGGCTATAGCAACAAAGGGAAAATGTTAAAAATAAAAAAAGCAACTTATTCATATCAATTTATTTCTTTTTAATAAACGTTAAATGTCCATGATCATTATGACCACCTATCTTTTTACCATTAACAATTAATGGAATGTTTCCAACTTTCCAAACATCCATATTTGAAACATAATTTTTTGTAAACCCCCATTTGCCTGCTGTTTCAAGAAATGAATGGTTACTTTCAGCAGAAAAGTTTGAATTTGTTACTTTTCCTTGAAAACTCTGATAATCTTCATTTAAATATCGGAAATCAATACAATCTCCAGAATAACCGTTTTCACCACCATGCATTTTATGGTCTCCTCCTGGTGCACCTCCGTTTTCATTCGACATATCACCAAAATCAATTTTAAAACCACTATTAGATGTTTCCTTCATTTCAGTTACAAGTCCGAAAGTTGCTGCAGCTGTTTCGGGATTTAAGTAATGATCGCCTCCCTCATCCTCTTTTCCATATCTTCCAAATCCTTCTCCACTATCAGGAAATTTTACTAATCCCTTTTCATTTATCCCTAAAGTATATGTTTGGACTTGTTTTCCATCATTTGAAACAACGAAAGTATGTGATTTGCTATCCTTAACTTCAATACAATTAATTTGTCGATTATTAATGTTAATATTAAAAGTGTCCAATCCTAATACATCAATAAATTTAATAGGATTATTATAAGTGTATGTGTAACCAGTCCAATCATAATGTTTTTCATTTATTGGGTCAACAGTACTCCATCTACCAATTACCGGGTCGTACATCCTTGCCCCGTAGTCGTACCAGTTCAGGTTGTAATCTTCCTGCAATTCCTTGCCGTTGTAAAGGTAATTATTCTTTAAATCGGCACCGGAGGTATAGCCCAGGGCTTCCAATTGCATGCCAAAAGGATAGTAATGCTGGTATTCCATTACCTGCGGCAGGCCGGGGGCGGCAGCGGCATAGGTAGCACGGGTATTTCCCAGGTGGTCTTTCATAAAGTACTCGTAACGGTAAGTGTTGCCGGTAGGTACTAAGCGTCCTTCGGAGGTAAGGATGTATTGCAGCACACCGTTTTGGTTATAAACAAAATTACCAAGGTAATACGTCCCGCCGGTAACGGCACTACCTGCCAGTACTTTCTTTGCCAGCTTCGCACCGGTGGCATCGTAGGTGTATTGTATCTTATTACCGGAAGTAAGGTCAATCAGTTCTGGTTTATTAAGGTAATTGTAGCTGATAGCGGTTATGTTTTTATCTGCATCCGAGGTCATGTTGCCGTTAGCATCATAAAAATATCCTTGCTGGGTGGAAGTGCTTCCTGCGTAATCGGTAACATTTGCCACATCGCCCATAGCATCGGTGATATAACTTATCTGGTTGCTTGCTTCTCCACTCAGGTAATGAAAATTTAACTGGTCAATTTTCACTTCGTTGTCGGCATAGCGGTTTAAGGTAAGAATGTTTCCGTTGGCATCGTAGGTAAGTTGTTCGGAAAAAGAGTTATCGTAAGTCCAGCTTCCGCCGCTGCTTTTTTGTGCAAACAAGGCACTGTTTAAACGGTTGGCGTCATCATAGGTAAAGTTATAGGCATAGGCATCGGTGCTGTGGTTGTTTATCCACTGCATGGCAGAAATATTGCCGTTGTAAAGCGGGGTGCTTCCTCCTACCGGCTGTGGCTGGCTATAAAGTAATTGCATAGCAAACAGGTCTTTTTCAGAGGATAAATTACCCGGGTTATTAATCTGGGTAAGCCATCCACGGATGTTGTAAAGATAGTCGGTTTTTTGTAAACAAGGGCCAAAAGTGCTGCCGGTTTTTTCGGAATTGCAAATTCCGCTTAGCCGGGAAAAATATTTGCAACTCAGCCAGTGTCTTGGAGCAATTACAGCTCATTAACGAGCTGAACGAGGAAGAAAAGGGCATCCTGCTCAAGCTGATTGAGACTTTTGTTTCTAAAAAACGGTTTAATGATTATCTGCAAAAAAATATTGCTGCATATAAACAAAAAAGCCCGGCAAGTCCGGGCTTTTAAGAAACAGAGTATCCTCTTTAATTACGGTTTTCTTCAATCTTTATACTTTCACAAAACACCTCAAAATCTTTACTTGTTGATTCATCAACATTCATAACCTCAAATAAAGTTGAATCTTTCTTTAGATAAATCAATTGTCTATAGGAAGCTTTTGGTTCTTTACTCCTTAAGATTACACGAAGTGCTTTTAAATTTCCAATCGTCACAGTATCTCTCTTTTCTATAACATCTCCTTTAAATACGGTTTTCCATGAAGAAATTAAATAGTTTATTGAGTAATCTGCAGTATCTTGCATACAAATACACCATTGCCTAGTATTATCCTCAAATGAAGCTTCGTTTTCATCGTAATGTTCGGTATTAACGCCGACACAAAGACAATTATCTATTGAGCGAGCAACTGTGATATTATTCGGATACTTAAACTCTATAATAAAACCTGCATCAATCGTATCATGGTGTGTTATCCACTGGCTATAAACACTTCCTGCATTTTCTACTGTTTTAGTCAGTTTTCTTTGACAAGATAAGAATACTACAAATAGAACCAGAATAAAATATTTCATTCGCATATAATGTTGTAATTAATTTATTTAGCAGGTAGAGAATACCAAATCATTCCTGAGTAGTTGGGATTCTGGAAACTATTTAATTTTCCGGGGCCAATGTTTGTTGGTCGAGGACTTCCATTTACATTAGTTGTTTTACCGCCTATAATTTGTTTATTTTCAATTATAGAACCAGAAGTATTATACCGAGTTACATCAAATGTTTTTGTTGTCATGGTTACAACATGACCTCCATTTGCGCCAACAACTAGATTGCCTTTACCAGCTGATTCTTGGGCAGAAGCTACGGATTTTTCAGCAGTAACTTTACTAGCCAAATCATTCGTAATCCCTCGAGCTAAAGAGTTTCCATTTACAATTTCGATATTATCAACAGTTTTACCTTGTGCTTCAGTGGCAGATTCATAAGTTCGCCCTACAAAGTTCACGGATTGATTACATTTGTCGTAATTGTTTGTAACATAATCTTGAGCCCCAGCTACCGCTCCCTCTACACTAACTTCATTTTTTCCTCCTTGATTACTATACTCTCCAGTAAATTTAAAATATTCATCAGTCTTATCATTTCCCGTAAGTTTGAAAACGGCATTCGAACCATCTTCAACATGAAGTGTTTTATTACCATCTTTATCTAAAAAATCAGTCATTTCCATTCCATCCGGATCAATAAACCGTATTGGATTATTTAGTGCATAATTATATGGGCTCCATCTTCTTCCTTTTTCTGCCAACGGATCCACGGTGGTCCATCTACCAATCACCGGGTCATACATCCTGGCTCCGTAATCGTACCAGTTAAGGCCGTAATCTTCCTGTAATTCTTTGCCGTTGTACAGGTAATTATTCTTTAAATCTGCACCGGAGGTATAGCCCAAGGCTTCCAACTGCATGCCAAAGGGATAGTAATGCTGGTATTCCATTACCTGCGGCAGGCCCGGGGCGGCATATTGGTTTTTTATCTGACAACCTGTTGGCATATCGTTGATTGTAATTGCGAAATTACAAATTTTGCATTATTATGAGCGGAATTGCAAATGCAGCTCGGCATGGGCTTATATCCGGGATTTTAGAACTAAACAATCTTACTTATAGTAATGACAAAGTCCAGAACTGCGCCGGGCTTTGTTATTTTTATGGTTCACTTGTGGTTTCAACGCCTTTAATCTCTCTGCAATTTTTCAGGTATTGTAAATTGCTAATGTATTCTTGAGTTTGCGGCTGTATCTTTCTTTCTCTAATTTTACCATTAAGGATATCTACAATAAAGATTAAACTATCAAGCTTATTATTGTTATTCTTTGCCTTTTGAACCCATACTAAACTGATAGTTTTCTCTTCCTTATTTATACAATTACCCACAAATAATCTTGATTCAAAAATCAATTCATTGTTTTCATAATCAAATTCTTTTCCGGGATATGTATATTTGGGCAATTCAATAAGTGGCTTTATTGTATCTTTAGGACTGATTATAAAAACAGAGATATTCTCATCGCATTCTTTGCATGTTCTACCTGACACAACAAAATAAGTAATGCCATTACTGTCTGCTATGGATTCTAAGTAGTTCATCTCATAAAGTCTTGTATTGATACGACTATTGTCATTAAAAATAAGAAACATACCATCAACTTTTTTAAAATCCCATGCTTTTTGAGTAGGTTTAAGAGCATTTTCAACCAAAGCATTTTGATTTGTATTATTACATGCTACGATTATAAGCATTGCAATGAAAACTAATTTCTGTTTCATAACTTTTATTTTTAAATATTAAGGATTCCATGGAAAATACTTATTTGAACCGTTTACTATTTTATATATCATTAGTAAATTATCATGCCTTGGATTCAAATCAACATGAACATGTGGTGGTAATGCGCCGGGAGTACTATAGTTTGGATAATATATTGTTGTATTAAATAATCCTGAAGCCTGAGCTTGTATAGCTACATCTCTGTTTGGTATTCCCCTAACAACTACATCAGCAGCATCGCCATATAAGTGCCTGCTTCCTTTTGACCCCCCTACCGATGCATTTCTTGCTGCGCTTCTGTCTCCTCCAACAACTGTAACATCATAGCCCATCTGATCGGCAAAGTCTTGTAGCCGTCCCTTTAATTCATTAGATGATATTTTATAGTTGCCAAAATCAACACTACCCCCTTGTCCTGAGGGAAAAGCAAAAAAGGTACAAATAACTTCACCAGGTGTAGAGAAACTAAATGGCAAAGAGCCCACTTCTCCCTCCCTTTGCATTAAGCTCCAGTTGCTTCTTTGAACCCATATGCCATCTTTTCCATTCTTTTTTCCAAAGACCATGGGAAATACATTGGATAAAACACTGGAAATATCTTGCTCAGATGTAACAGTAACAGCATTTGGCAAAATATAATTATTATACACCTCGCCATAGGAAACATATTCTCCATTTGCATTATGATAGCTCCCGGTAATATAATCATAATGATAACCTCTTGGTATTCCTGCCGGTAAGGCAGATGCGCCCCAGCCTCCGTTACTGCTTAAGCTTGGTGCAGAATACGACCAGCCTCCTTCGCTATACCTCATATATCCACCACGATACCAAAAACCGGCATTTTCATAAGCATAACGGTCTGTCATCGCTTCTAAATAACTTGAACCATTATCAGTACTACCAGAGCCGCCACTGTCTTCGTCATCACCTTTGCCATCAGGATCATCATTGTTCCATCCTGTAGGATCAACATACATCAGCGGATTATTAAGACAGTATGAATACCGGTTGTAATTCTGAGCATTTCCGGGTGATTGTACAACGTTATCCGGGCTGAGGAACCGTTGCAGGTAGGGGTCATATAACCTCCCGTTCATATTTATAAGTCCGAAGTTAGTCATATGTTCATGTCCGGTAAAGCCACGGTCGAAACGGGGCTGAGTGGTATTGCGGTTTACAAGGGCATCAGTAATATCTATCTCCAGTATTTGCCATGTATCCGGGTCGCGCGGCCGTCCCCACGCATCATAGCTGTAACTGTCTGTTACCGCCCCTGCATCATTGGTAATTTTTAACCACGAACCCAAGTAGTCGGTATATACATAATTCATGGTTGCGTTGTTTTGTACATCTTTTTCATATACGG
>JALOCA010000034.1 GCA_023227965.1 Lentimicrobiaceae bacterium
GGGTTAGGGATTGCTTCAAAATGGGCTTTAATTTTTGCTTCGGCAGCATCTATATCAATGTCGCCAACTACTATTACAGCCATCAGATCGGGGCGATACCAATCAGTATAAAATTGGTGAATAGTTTCATGTTTAAAATTTTGTATGATGTCAACTTTTCCTATAGGAATACGTTCGGCATAACGGGAATCTTTCAGAACGACAGGAAGCCAGCGTTTCATCATACGGTCATCAGCACCAAGGCCCAAACGCCATTCTTCCACGATAACTCCACGTTCCTTGTCAATCTCTTTTCCGTCCATGGTAACGTTATGCGCCCAGTCTTCTAATACCTGGTACCCTTTTTCTACGAGTTCTTCTTTATCTGTAGGTATTTGTAACATATATACTGTTTCGGCAAAACTGGTGTAAGCATTGATATCTCCGCCAAAAGACATGCCTATGGACTGAAAATAGTTTATCAGTTCGTTTTTAGGAAAGTTTTTGGTTCCGTTGAAACACATATGTTCGGTAAAATGTGCCAGTCCCTGCTGGGCATCAGTTTCGTAAAGTGAACCGACATTTACAGCGAGCCGTAGTTCGACACGTTTTTCGGGTTTTGCATTTTTGCGTATATAATAAGTGAGTCCGTTGGCTAATTTCCCAATACGTACATTATTATCTATAGGTATAAGAGCGCTTAAATCAACGGGTTGCTGGGCATATACTACTGTAAAACCCAGAATTCCTGCCGCAAGGAAAAGGAAAAATAAACAAAACTTTTTCATGTGTAAATAAATTTTAAATTAAGGCTATATAATGTTTGAATGTGAGTTTGTTATCGTGTTTGTCCCGATTAATCAGGACTCTCGTTTTGTAAAGGTTACTATTTGTTTTTAAAAATCAAGTTCAAGGGAATGGTCTTCCTTAAATTTTTTGATTAACGGGTTTTTTTCGGCAAGGGCATTTAATTTTTCTATCGGGGTGTAGGGTCTGATGGTGTCTTCCGATTTTGTTATTAGTATTGTTATTTGTATTTTGTTATTATTTAATGTTTTATGTAAAAATCCCAAAAGTTCGGGTTTGCGTTGAAAAATTTCATCTTCCTGGATTTTATTGTCAATTTGCAATTCAATGCAATAGTTTTCTTTCAGCTTAGGTTTTTTCTTTGTGAGTGTTGCAAAGAAATTCGGATTTTCTTCGGCAATACTATCTGCAAAAGTTTTCCAGGCTTGTTCCATTTCTTTCTGAGTAAAATCTTTGCAAACGTTGTAGTTTTCCTGTGTTTCCTCCACTTTTTTTACCGCAGGGCTTTGCTGCATATTCCGGGTAATGGATATTCCCGTATCCGGCATGGCAACATTGGTAGCCCCTACAGTTGTTTGGGCAGTTTCGGGCGAAATGAGCTTCGTTGTAACAGGATGCCCAGCTTCAATTTTATTCTCTTCCCTCAGTATTTGTGGCGCAGGTACTTCCGGCTTACCTTGCTGTTTTTGCTGTACCGGCTGATTAATGGTAGGGTTGGGGTGCAGATTGCAGAGTTGCATAAGCAGCAATTCAATGCTTAAACGTTTGCTATTGCTCGCTTTATAGTTAACATCGCATTTGTTTACCATTTCGAGTGCCGGAATCAGGAAAGATAACCCGCTTTTGGCTGATTGCTGTGCATAGCGGCTTTTTACCCCCGAGCTTACTTCGAGTAGTTTTAGGGTAGCTTCGTCTTTACACACTAACAGGTTGCGGAGGTGTTCACCCAATCCGACAAGAAAATGTTGTCCATCAAAGCCATTTTCAATTATTTCATTTAAAATGAGCAGGCAGTTGGAAATATCACCGTTGATGGCATAATCCGTGGTTCGGAAATAATATTCATAATCAAGTACATTCAGGTTTTCAATTACAGCTTCGTAGGTAAGTTGGTTATTGGTTGAACTTACAATCTGGTCAAAAATAGAAAGCGCATCCCGCATGGCTCCGTCCGCCTTTTGAGCTATGGTATGCAATGCATCAGGCTCAGTATTCACGTGTTCATGGAGTGCTACGTAAGCCAACTGACTAACAATATCATCAACAGTCAACCTGCGAAAGTCGAAAATCTGACAGCGCGATAATATGGTGGGAAGGATTTTGTGTTTTTCGGTAGTGGCTAATATAAATTTTGCATAAGCAGGGGGCTCTTCCAGCGTTTTCAGAAATGCATTAAAAGCGGAAGCCGAAAGCATGTGCACTTCATCAATGATGTACACTTTGTATTTCCCGATTTGCGGAGGAATACGCACCTGCTCTACCAGGCTGCGGATATCGTCAACAGAGTTATTGGATGCTGCATCCAACTCGTGAATATTAAATGAGGCTGACGTATTGAACGAAAGGCAGGAGGGACACTGGTTACAGGGCTCGGCGTTTTCAGAAAGATTTTCGCAATTGATGGTTTTGGCTAAGATACGAGCACAGGTGGTTTTGCCAACTCCACGAGGTCCGCAAAACAAAAATGCCTGGGCTAACTGTTTGTTGTTTATCGCATTTTTGAGTGTATTGGTGATAGATTTCTGTCCTATTACTGTGTCGAAAGTGACGGGACGGTATTTTCGTGCCGATACAATGAAATTATCCATTTGCTATTAAAACAAGGTTGATTTGGTTTGTCAAAAGTAAAAAAAAAAGCATTCAGTGAGGCTTAACCCCATAATACAATACTAAAAAAATATATTTACTTAGTTTTCAATTAATTTAAATAAATTTTTACAGAAAGCGCTATGTTTCTATCTTTTTTATATCTTGGTGGCTCTTTTTGTATGGCTATGATTCTCGTATATGTTTCAAAACAATCGCAACGTTGCAAGTATATCTTTAACCTGATATTCTCTGGTTTAGTTGGTATTAACGTTAGGTTAACTACTTCCAAAGAAGAATTTGCCGGATTTGAAGGCCCTAAAATTAATTATTCTGGTGAACTCTTTGAGGATGCAATATTTTTTGAGCCTGCACCTTTATTGTTTGAGTCCGGAATCCGCAACCAGAATGTAAAATTGGTTGAATATAAAAATATTCCATGTCTTTTTCCGGTTTTCGACAAACATTCTTCTTTGCCTTTTGATCCATTTGCCGCAGCTTTTTACATGGTATCGCGCTACGAAGAGTATTTCCCGTTTATTAAAGATAAATATGACAGGTATGTTGCCAGCCAGAGTATTGCCAGCCAAAAACACTTTCTGCAAAAACCTGTGGTGAACTATTGGGCTGAAATGGTAAAAGAGATTGTAAATAACTACTATCCTGCGTTGAAATTCCGGCAAAAAAAATACCAATTTATACCCACGATTGATATTGATGCAGCGTATGCGTTCCGGCTAAAAGGGTTTGTGAGAAATAGTGGAGGCTTTTTAAAGTCGCTTGCTGACCGTAACTTTTCTGAATTTTTTCAACGTGCAAGGGTATTGTCGGGTCTGGAAAAAGATCCTTTTGATACATATGATTATCAATTTACATTGCAAAAAAAATACAACCTAAAACCTGTTTATTTTATACTTTTTGCTGATTATGGCTACAATGATAAAAATATTTCTGTCGGAAATATAAAATTCCAGTATCTGTTAAAAACCATTGCCGATTATGCCCCTGTGGGTATTCACCCTTCATTCGGATCCAATTTTCATCCTGAAAAACTGGAACAGGAAGTCGCCAATCTTTCAGCGGTGCTTAAGTGTGAAATTACCAAAAGCAGGCAACATTTTCTTATGCTTAATTTTCCGGCAACTTACCGTAATCTTATTAATCTTGATATAGCCGATGATTATTCAATGGGATATGCTTCGCAAATTGGATTCAGGGCAGGAATTGCCGATACGTTCCCTTTCTATGACCTGGATTCTGACACTGCTACCCATTTGCAGATTCACCCTTTTGCAGTGATGGATGGTACACTTGCCGATTATCTGCAAATACACGTTGATGAGGCACTTCAAAAAATAAAACCCCTTATTGATGAAACGAAAGCAGTAAAGGGTACGTTCATGAGTATTTGGCATAATGTATCTTTGAGCAACCAGGGCAAATGGAAGGACTGGCGCAATGTTTATGAAGAAATGATACAATATGCATTGCCATAGTACGATTTTATTTAAAATAAAAAATTTAATTATATATTAAAATTGTTGAAATATATAAAAAATAATGCAATTGACATAGTTCGCTGGAACAATTGTATAGCGCAATCAAACAACAGATTACCTTATGCCTTTTCGTGGTATCTCGATGCTGTTTTTCCAGGTTGGGATGCCGTTGTGGAAGAAAATTACAAGGCTGTTTTTCCGCTTGTAATTAGGAAAAAATATGGTATTTATTATATTTTTCAACCTTATTTTATCCAACAATTAGGCATTTTTTCTACGGTTTCTCTCGATGAAAATATGGTGGATGAGTTTATTGCTGCGATACCTCCTTTTGTTAAACTTGTAAGAATTAATTTGAATTACTCCAATAAAAGCCGACTATTTTCGCATACTATTTCTCTGCTTACAAATCTTGAATTAAATCTTGCTGTTCCCTATGAGAAAATATATAAAAATTATTCTGAAAATACAAGAAGAAATATAAAAAAAGCAAATACCAACGGTCTTTTTATTCAATCTACAGAAAGTCCCGAAACCATCATTTCACTTTTCAGAAAAAACAGGGGCAGTACAATTGAAAAAATGAATGATACGGCTTATAATAAACTCCGGTTGCTTTTACAGACGGCATGTCAACATGCGAAAGTGTCATTAAAAGAAGTATATACTTCAGATAATGTTTTATGTGCTGGCGCCATTTTGCTTTCTGATGGTGGACGCAATATTTTTATTTTTTCGGCAGTGAATGCTCTTGCAAGAAAAAACGGCGCCATGTCTTTCCTTATTGACCATTGGATACAGGAAAAGGCAGGGCAAGTCGGTATTTTTGATTTTGAAGGCTCAAACAATGCGCAACTGGCGAGGTTTTACAAGGGTTTTGGCGCAACAGAAATATTTTATCCACATTTGGAAATCAATAGATTAAACCCTATATTGCACACTATATTACGTATAATTAAACATTGATGATAATTTAACTAATTTTGTATAAAATATTTTTGAAAAATGGTAAAGAACATCGGCAAGAACAATACAATTTTTAACCAGTTTATAGCAGAAATTCGTGATGCAGAAATACAAAAGGACAGTTTCCGCTTTCGCAGGAACCTGGAACGTATAGGCGAAATTTTTGCATATGAAATAAGTAAAGAATTAAATTATACGGTTAAAGAAGTTGTTACAACATTAGGGACTGCTAATGTTCCAGTACTAACTGTAGCGCCGGTACTTGCCACCATTTTGCGGGCGGGGTTGCCATTACACCAGGGTTTGCTCAACTTTTTCGACCGGTCAGAAAACGGATTCGTATCGGCATACCGAAAATATAAAAAAAACGGAGGATTTACTATCCAGGTTGAATATTCTTCCTGTCCGGAATTGACGGGAAAGGTACTCATTCTTTCAGATCCTATGTTGGCTACCGGTGCTTCGATGGTAGCTACTTACAAAGAATTGCTAATCAGTGGAAAACCCGCCCATACCCACATTGTGTCCGTACTTGCCTGCGACGAAGGAATTGAATACCTGAAACGCAATCTCCCGAAAAATGATTATACGTTATGGGTGGGCGCTATTGACGACGAACTTACTGCACAAGCCTATATTGTTCCCGGTTTGGGTGATGCGGGTGATCTTGCCTTTGGTAAAAAAGCTGAGTGATGAACAATCTGGTTAAAGAAAATATTAAAATATCTCTGCTTTCTATTCGTAGCCATTTGCTGCGAACCATACTTACTATTCTCATTATCGCTTTTGGCATTATGGCACTTGTAGGTATTTTAACTGCCATTGATACCATAAAATATTACCTGAATGACAATTTTACCATGATGGGAGCCAATACTCTTACCATCCGTAAAAGGCAAATGCATATGCATATGGGAAATCATTCGAGCAATCCAAAGCTGTACAAAAGCATTTCCTACGAAGATGCAACTAATTTTAAGGAGAGGTACGAATTTCCATCGGCAGTCTCAATTTTTATTTTTGCTTCCCATACTGCCACTGTAAAATATGCATCCGTTAAGTCCAATCCGAATATTCCTGTAGCCGGAGCGGATGAAAATTATTTGATAACATCGGGTAACGAAATTGTGAAGGGAAGAAATTTTACACCCTCCGAGGTGTATTATGGGTCAAACGTTGTAATTGTGGGAAGTGAAATTATTTCTACACTTTTTAATAACAAAAATGCAGATGCTGTTGATAAGATAATATCCATAGGTGCCGGGAAATATAAAATCATTGGAGTATTGAAGGAAAAAGGGTCGAGTATTGGTTTCAGCAGCGATAAAATGTGCATAATTTCATTAAATAATGTAAGACAGTATTTTTCAAAGCCCGACATGTCTTATTCCATCAACATTACCGTAAACGATCCCAAAAACATGGAAATAGCAGAGGGGGAAGCGATGAGCTTGTTCAGCGTGATAAGAAAAGTTAAACCCGGCAGTGAAATTAGTTTTGACATCTCAAAAAGTGATAACCTTGCTAAAATGCTTTTTGAAAACCTGAAATATCTTAGGCTGGCGGCTACCATTATTGGACTTATCACCCTGGTGGGTGCAGCTATCGGGTTGATGAACATTATGTTGGTTTCTGTTAAAGAGCGTACTCAGGAAATTGGTATCCGCAAAGCTATAGGTGCTAAAAAGCGAACTATTAAACGGCAATTTCTAATCGAAGCCATTGTAATTGCCCAGTTGGGAGGAATACTGGGGATATTTTTTGGAATAATAATCGGGAACTCCATATCGCTGATGATTGGCAGTAAATTTATTATCCCCTGGATTTGGATAATTTCGGGTGTTGTGCTTTGTTTTATTGTCGCACTGATTTCCGGGATTGTGCCCGCCACTAAAGCCGCCAATCTCGATCCTATTGAAGCACTCAGGTATGAGTAAAAACTGATTTTAATTTTTTACCAGGACTCCGCTCTGTACTTTTTTGTCTGTTTGCAACCTGTAAAAATATACTCCATTATTATATGTAGCGGCATTCCATTGCAATGGTAAAAGGTGTGCTCCGCTGACCTCGGCAATTTTTTCACCCATACTATTGTAAATTATGAGGTTGTAATTCCGGATGGCTTTTTCTTCAACTGCAAAGTAAAAAATGGTAGAAGAGGGGTTGGGATACACCACCACTTCGCCATTGGGTATAAAATCAGAAATACCAGTTCCGATTTCGGGTTTGGCAAGTTTTTTAGTGGTATAAATCCGGAATTCACCGGGTTGAAGGGTAATAAAAGCTGTAGTCCCTGTTACCTGCAACGAATCTCCGGCAAAATAGTCGTACCACCAGTTGCCGGTACCAAAGTTAACCGAAGCGGTTTGCTGTATAACATCAAAATTGCCTATAACCCTTAGGTTCATTTCGGAATGATTAATTAAAATGGTTTTCACGGCACCAGCCACCGACATTGAAAAATCGGTGCTTTTAAGAGCTGCATGTTCTTTTTTCAAACTTATGAGTGCACTCCAAAATTTATTAAGGTAATTTCTGCGGAAATCATTCATGTAATCCCAACGTGGAGGTTTGGGTGTCAGCCTGTCGTTAGAAGTAAGTGAAGGCCAGTTGATAGAATAATCATAGCCCATTTCACCGAATTGCCAGATCATTTTAGGACCCGGAATTGTAAAAAAGAAAGCTCCGGTTAGCTGTTGCCTTTGCAAGGCAATTGTCATATCTTTAATATTGTAGGATGAATTGCTGGTGTTGCCATAGGTGATATTTTTATACATTACGCGTTCTTCGTCGTGGCTTTCCATGTATGAAACCAGGTTTGGCTGGTTCCAGCCGCGGTTTTTATACGAAGCCCATGAAAGGTCGGAAGTGGAAATCCATCCCATGCTTGCTTGACAGTAATTATAGTTAGAATTTCCCCACAGCATCATGCCATTGTTAGCAAGTTCGGTTTCTTCGCTGTTATCGGCAAAATGTTCGAGAATGACATAGGCATTGGGTTTTACAGCTTTGACATCGTTATTGTAACGATTCCAGATGGCAATGCGCGTGGCATCGTATTGTCCCCATGCACTTGTGTTTCCTAAAGTGTTTTTCTGTGTAAATCCTTTTGACAAATCGAAACGAAATCCGTCAACATTGTATTCTTCTAACCAGTAAGTAACGACTTTTTTTACAAAATTCTGCGTTGCCAAACTTTCGTGGTTCATGTCGTAACCAACATTATAATCATGTTTTGCTATTGTATTGAACCATGGATTGTCGGTGGCAGGATGGTTATTAGCGGCATCCCAGTAAAGCATAACCAGGGGAGAGGTGCCGAAAGAATGATTCAAAACCATATCCTGAATTACTGCTATTCCATTACGATGGCATTCATCAATAAGGCTTTTCAGGGAGTTTTTTGTTCCGTAGTATTTGTCGGGGGCAAAATAATAATTAGGATTGTATCCCCAACTGCTGTTTCCCTCAAATTCACTAAAAGGCATTAATTCAATGGCATTAATTCCGAGCCGTTTCAGGTAGGGTAGAGTGTCAATAACTGATTGGTAGGTATGTTCCGCTGTAAAATCCCGGATTAATATCTCGTAAATAACCAGATCGGTAACTGCGGGAGGCGTAAAATTTGTTACTTGCCAGGCAAAGGGAGTTTGTGCAGTTTGCAAAACCGTGGCTATTCCTGATGTTTTCCCTGCAGGGTAGGATACCAGGTTGGGATAAGTAGCATTATCAATATGTTGGTCGTTCCATGGGTCACTGACTTTGTCGGCATAGGGGTCGCCGATAAGTATTTGCCCATCAACCCAATATTGAAAAATATATTCTTTGCTTGCCTGTAAGTTATTGATTTGTATCCAATATGTATTGCCATCAGAAGTTTTGTTCATAAAACCTGAGGAATCGGCTTCCCAGTTGTTAAAATCACCGATTACAAATACAAATTCTTTTGATGGTGCGTATAATAAAAGTATTACTGTAGAGTCGTTTATATAATTAATTCCTTCGGCAGTTCCCTGTGGAGGGTCTGCTACAGTGGGAGTGGACAATACATAGAAATACACTGAATCTGACTTTCTATCCGTAGAATTGAAAGCTACAACTTTTATCCAAAATTTTCCGTAATTTGAAGCATTTATAGTATCGGTAATCAGGTTACTTGCTACTGCCTTTTCGCGAATACCGTTTACATACAGTATCATGCTGTCAGCATCTATGGCTACGGCTTTCACGGGTATGGTTTCATTGAGATTTACGAACATTGATTGTGCCGGATTTTCAATACTTACATTCAATCCTGATTCATAAATATCTATAAAAATATCTCCGCCGGTATTAGTTTTCCCTTCGAGCCAGCTACCTCCAACCTGCACTCCACTGCGAAAAACAAATGCCATTTTCAATATTTTTTCACCGGTAGGAACTCCATAAAAACTTCTTATAATAGGTGTAATATCAAGAGAATACAGGTCAGTGCCAATACATGTAAGTTTTGCCTTTGGGATATTTACCCCCCAATCTGAAATTACATATTTCCAGTCACTTCCGGATGTGCTGTTTTCAGTAATAACACCAGTATGTGCATATATATCACCAGTATATCCAGCAAGGCCGCCGCTGCCCATTGAGGCGTCAAAATATACAATAACATGGTCGCTATCTGTCGGAAAAGCAGGCTCTGTCCATACTAACGGCTGGGATTGAACGGTTGAGTGTGCAAAAAACAGAATAAAAAATATACCGGGAAAAGTAATTAGTTTTTTCATTTTATTAAAAATTATTATACAAAGGTAAGAATTAAAACTGCAATAAATGCTATAACTGTGGCACCTTAATCATTTAATGATAAAAAAGATATTGTAATAGGATGTTTGCCTTTATGGTTGACATTCACAATACTTATGGATAATTGCCAAAACGCAGGTTATAGGTGTTTCGTTGGTAAAAAGTGTCCAGTGGTTACGGTTCGATCCACAGCACCGAATTACCGGTATTGTATTCATTTCCTTCCCAGTATTGATTATCGGGGTCGGTGATCCATTTTCCGTCTACTATAAATTTATAAATATATTTACCTGGAGCAAGGAATACAGGTATTTCCCATATCCCATTTATAAATTTCATCCTGTAGCCGTCGGTTCTCCACCCGTTAAAACTGCCGGTAACAATCACTTCACGGGCGTCGGCATAATGGTTTAGTTTAAAAGTATAATTAGGTTTAAAAGCTATTACTGAATTCATCATATCGCCTTTACCAATAGTAACCGGATTATCGGGGTCAGTAATCCATTTTCCATCAACGCAGAATTTGTATTCATGATTACCGGCTGCCATAACATAAGGGAGCACCCATTCGTTATTTATTTTTTCCATAAATAATTCATTAGGGTTCCAACCATTAAAACTACCAGTAAGCGCAACACGCAAAGCATTTTGATAACCTTGCAACCGGAATACCAATGTATCACCAATTCCTATAAAGGAGTTAACATTGCCTTTTCCATCGGAATGGATTATTTTATTGTCAGGATCGGTAATCCATTCTTTATCAACGATAAATTTATAAGCATGTGTACCTTCTTTCAGAAAGATGGGTAGCTCCCATCCTTCGGCGTTTCGCTGCATTTTTAGTTCTTTGGTATTCCAGTTATTAAAACTACCGGTAAGAATGACTTTTCCTGCCTGTGTGTATCCTTTAAGCCGGAAGGTATAGTTGTAGCAAAACACTATTGAGTTATTTCCTCCGTAGGTGTCATTTTCTTTCAGTTTGTTGTTGGGATCGCGCAGCCAGTTTCCATCGGCAATAAATTTGTAAGCATATTTGCCTGGTTTCATTGTTAAGCTTATCCGCCAGCCGGAATCTGTAAGGGCCATGGCACTTTGTCTTGTGCTCCAGTTGTTAAACGAACCGGAGATAAACATCTCCCTGGCATAGGTATATCCGTAAAGAAAAAAAGTAGCTGTGTCGTTTATATAGCTAAAATACTTTGCATTAGTCAAATTGTTAATGCCATATACTGTGTTGTCGGTAGTTGTTGATGCTACTTTTTTTATCCAATTTTCATCTAATACCGGTATGTCAAATTTCATAATCTGATTGGCAGGAACAGAAGGTGGAAAAGGTGGACTAAGTTCTTTGGAAAGCTCTATTATGTTGTTTTTTATAATTTTAGTTGTCCAAACTATTCCATTAACGGTAAAAGAAGGCAATTCTTTAAATGTTGATGAAATTACAGTACTGTCGAGTTCGTAAGTCTGGCTAAGTTCGTGTATTTGTTCGTCTGTCCAATTCAGGTTTATGGTAAAAACCAGTTTTCCGTTATTTACATGGCAGATATTATCAGGCAGATGCTGTGCCTTTGCATAAAATCCTGCAAATAAGAGGAAAAACATATATATCCACCTTGTTTTCATTATTCAGCTTCTTTTTCTTTGCTAAAACATATCCCCATTTCTTTTTTTGCTAAATTAATGCAAAAAACACCTTTTTCAAAAAAATCGTAACCCAGCATTCCGTCAATTTGTATTCCATAAACATCTGAAAGAGCCGAAAGGTTTGTTATGATAGTTTGCATTCCTGAAATTTTTTTGTTTCCTATCGAAAAATCCTTCATTACACCCAGGAGTACTTCTGAATTCTGACTTCCGGCTCCACTTAAATTTGATCTGCGGATGATGCTGACGCTATTAAAAACTTTTTTGGGAGCATATGAATTTAATACGTTGGATTCAGCGCCTGTGTCGAGACAAAAATTTAGTGTTTTTCCACTTACATTTGCATTAATCAGCATAATATTATTGGTTTCCTTTATTTTATGGACAAGATCGAAATGAAGTGCCTGATTTTCTACCATGCTGTTGCCCTTTTTATCGAGACGTGTAAGCCTGAGTTTGCCTTTTTGTAAATCAATCAGCATTTCAAATTTTTTTATCATGTTCAATCCCAACAATCCCAGAATTTTTATGCCTTTACGGTTCTCGATATGGGCTAAATTAGCGATGCTCGCATTGACATTCTCATAAAACAAATCTGAAATTTGCACCTTTCCCACAATTGTACGGTTTACTTCTCCGGCTGCACCGGTTATTCCTCCGGCATTTTCATTGCTAATAGCCATGTAATCACGAAAATAAGTTTTATTAAGAACCAAATCGGTAGCTCCTGTATCAAAAACCAGATTACCGGTTTGCCCGTCAATATTGGCTTCAATGAGCAATAACCTGCCTGCATGTTTCATTGGTATGGTTAAAGTAAGAAAATTACCTGATGGACTTGGATCGTAGGAAATTGTATTAAAATGCAACTGGGCGGGGCTTTTTACAAAAGATGCAATCAAGGGAAGGCTTTCATCTATTGTAACCGTTCTGGAAAAAGAAGAAAAAAATATAATTAAACAGGTGATAATTAGTGCATAAATATATTTTTTCAAACGAAAAATCATCCAATAAATTTTTTGAGCAAGATATAAAAAAAATAATGCATTATAACTATATTCTTTTGCGAAAATGGATTATTTCAATCTATTTAGCAACCTGAGTTAGGGCTAAGATTGTAGAACCATTTATGGTATATTTCAGTATTTTACATTTCGTCATAGACGATGAATGTTAATTTTTTAAGAAAAGATTGTCCATGGAACATTCATTAGAAGAACCCACAGAAATTAAAATAAAGCCCTGACGGGTTAATATCAGGCAGATGTAGAACATGTTTTTATTCCAAACTTAGTTTATTAAGTAAACAGGTCAAATTATTTTTTTAATAAGTCTGAGTTTATGGGTATATCGGCGTTCGATTTCATCAAAAATACCCAGATGGTCAATAGTATCAATCCTGACTTTTCCTGAAGCATGTATTACTTTATTATTTCTGAGCAGTATGCCTGTGTGAATGATTTGTCCCTCCTCATTGTCAAAGAAAACAAGGTCTCCGGGTTTGGCTTCGGTAAGAAAACTAATGGGTTCCCCCTGGGTGGCTTGCTGAGCTGCATCTCGCAGCAGACTAATTCCGCTTAATTTGTACACCATTTGCGTTAATCCAGAACAATCAATACCAAATGGCGAACGTCCGCCCCAAAGGTAGGGTGTATGCAGATACATGTAGGCATTTTCAACTATTTTGCGGAATGATTCATTCTCAGGTAAATAATATTGTCCTTCGTATATATATTGTTCATTATCAATATAAAATATATTGTTAACAGGTTTGGGAATAGTGCTCCCCAATACTATGGGCAGCATAAAATTTCCGGAAATATTTTCAATTAACTGAACAAGGTCAAACGTTACGCATTGCCGGGTAAGGCTCAATTCGGAAAATACCTGTTCCGATATTTCCTGGTATTGTTTACGGTCAATCCATCCTTCATAATTGTCGTAAGTAACCCTTACTTTTGCCCAATTTTTGTAAACTCCTTCAATCACAATGGTTTCTCCAAAAAGTAATTGTGAGATCATTTCTGCCCTGTCGGAGGGTTCCCGGCGTAAGGGAACAATACTCAGATTGCATATTCCTAAACTCATAAACGGGTAATTTTTACTGTATGGCACAAATTTATTTAAAAAATTAAATTTCCGCTCATTATTTTTTTATTTTCGTACATCTAATTTTTCGATATGCGAAAGTATATATCAGGCTTACGTAATCATTATGCTTTTTTGTATAAGATTTTTCTTTTTTTTATCACTATGATATTGTTAGTGCTTCTTTTTCCGCACGAAGGAAAATTTAAGTACGAATTTCAGAAAGGGAAACCCTGGCAAAACAACGACCTTACTGCCCCGTTTGATTTTGCCATATTGAAAACCGAAAGCGAAATTAGTCGTGAAAAAAAGACCATTTTATCAGATCACCATCCTTATTTCACGTACGACACAGTTTTATCAGTAAATAAAATCAGGGAGACTGCAAAAATTTTTAATGAAAAATGGAATTTTACCTATGGGGCAAGTAATGCTTCCAAACTGATCAATTACACTGTTTTCAAACAAATAGCAGATACCTTACGCAGCAGGGGAATTATTGAATTGGATCCGGTTATCGAAAATCGTCCGGCAGATTTTGAAATTTTTGTTCTTAAAAACAACATAGCTTATAAAACACTGCTGGGCAGTTTTTTTACTATCCAGACTGCGGATGATTACATTCAACAAAAAGTAAAAGAGGCTTCAGCAAATCAACCGGGTATTCAGAGCAAATTTGTAATTCAGACCCTCGAAAATCTTCTTGTACAAAATCTGGTTTATGATTCGGAAACTACTGAAAAGGAAAAACGGAATTTACTTGGCAATCTTTCGCTAACCAGGGGTATGGTTCAAAAAGGAGAACGAGTTATTGCCAATGGGGAGATAATCAACTCGGAAAAATATCAGAAGCTGCAATCGCTTAAAAATGAGTATGAACTTAAATTAGGCACTTCGCAAAAATACTATTCAATTTTAATGGGGCAGATTATTTTAATTTCAGCTTCCCTCATCGTTTTTTTCCTGTTTTTGTACTCATTCCGTAAAGATATTTTTGCCGACAACAAAAAAATTGCTTTTATGCTGATAGTGATTTTTTTAATGGTTCTTACCACCAGTATCACCATAAAACATTATACCGAGTTTTTGTATGTAATTCCATTGTGTTTGGTTCCTATTTTTATAAGGGTTTTCTTCGATACGAGGCTTGCACTTTTTGTTTATCTGGTAACCATTATTATTATTGGGTTTCTTGTCCCCAATAGTTTCGAATTTCTTTTTCTCGAACTGATTGCCGGTATCATAACCATAATCAGTATCGCAAAACTACAACGTCGTGGGCAGTTTTTCTTCACATCGTTTCTTGTATTTATTTCATATTCAATTATATATATTGGAATGACTCTTATTCAGGAAGGGAGTCTCGAGAGTTTAAAACTTTGGGACTTTATTCTTTTTGGCGGGAGTGCCACCCTTACTCTTTTTTCGTACCCGCTCATTTTTGCATTTGAGAAAGTTTTCGGATTGATCACCGATGTGAAACTGATGGAGATAAGTGATACCAATTCAAAACTATTGCGGGAAGTTGCTTTAAAAACTCCGGGTACGTTCCAGCATTCATTGCAGGTAGCCAATCTTGCGGAAGCTTGTGCACTCGAAATTGGGGGCAATACACTGCTTGTACGAACAGGTGCTTTGTATCATGATATTGGCAAAATGGCTATGTCTATGTATTTTATAGAAAATCAGGTAAGCGGATTTAATCCGCATGATGAACTTTCGCCCGAAGAAAGTGCTGGGGTAATAATCAGCCATGTGCAGCAAGGAATTGAAATTGCGCGAAAGAATAAATTACCCGAACAGGTAATAGATTTCATAAGGACACATCATGGTACCCGGCGTACAGAATATTTTTTCAGGTTGCAAAAGCAAAATTTTCCTGACGAGGAACCGGATGAAAATGCTTTTAAATACCATGGACCCATTCCATATTCCAAGGAAACATCGGTGCTGATGATGGCTGATTCGGTGGAAGCCGCCTCACGTGCCTTAAAAAATCCTAATGAAGAAAGTTTAGGAATGCTGGTGGAAAATATTATCAATAAACAAATTGAGATTGGGCAGTTTATCAACTCCAATATCACCCTGCGTGATATCCAGATCGTGAAGAAAGTTTTGAAACGGAAATTAATGAATATCTACCATGTACGTATTTCCTATCCGGAAAACCCTGTTTAATCTATTATTTGCATTTGGTTTTTATCAACTGAGTAGCCGATTTGCTTCCCAGACTTTCTGCTTTTTTAAAATCGGAGCAAGCATCTTCTTTATCACCCATTTCTGATTTTGCCAAACCCCGGTTGAAATATGCGTCTGCATATTTGGGATTTAAAGTAATAGCCTGAGTGCAATCGTCAATGGCACTTTTGTAATTTTTAATTGTTGTACGCACTGCTGCCCGGTTGCTGTAAGCTGAAGCATTACGAGGATTCAAACTGATAACTTTGGTAAAATCTTCTTCGGCTCCGGCGTAATCTTTAAGCATAAATTTAACATTCCCCCTATTATTGATTGCTTCGGCTTTTTCGGGTGCCATTTCAACGGCTTTGTTAAACTGGGCAAGTGCTTCTTTGAATTTACCGAGGTTAGCGTATGAAATACCGAGGTTATAATACGATTCAGGAAATGATGGCATTTGCTTTTCTGCAATTAAATAATCGTTAATGGCATCTGCATCTTTCCCGAGGAAGGATTTTACTACTCCACGGTAATTGTACGCAACTGTGTAATTCGAGTCATAGCTGATGGCAAGATTCAAGTCGTTCAAAGCGCCGTTGAAATCTTTTAACTCAGCTTTTGTTCTGCCTCTGAAGTAAAACGAAAGTTTATTTTTGGGATTGAGTTTAACGGCTTCGTTAAAATCGTTGAGGGCTCCGTTCAAATCTTTAATTTCAAGTTTTGCCCTGCCTCTGAAAAACCATGCTTCTGTTTCTTTTGGATTATTTTGTACGGCTTTATCAAATTCAGCTATTGCTTCATTAAATTTTCCCGATTTGGCTAACTGTACTGCGCTTTTCGTTTCGTTCGAAATCCGGCTTTTCTCACCAAAACCTTTCAAGGGTTTAAATGTCGGGGTAGTAACTTTGGTTTGCAATTCTTGTTCTCCGGGTTTTATAGGATTCGGCGTAGGAAGTGGGGTAAGTTTTTTTTGTTGCCCGGCAGGATTCCCCTGGTTGAATGCATCGGGATGCCATGCATTTTCTGAGATTTTGTTTGCCTGATTCAGTGTATCTTTTATGGTATCATTATTTTGGGTGGCAATTGAGTCGGGTTCTGTGGTGCTTTCCGTTTGTTGGTTTTTATTCTTACAAGATAGAAAAGCGGTAGTAATTATTGAAATTACAAGTAAAATGGCTACTTTCTTCATTTTTTTATGGTTAAAAAGAGACGCAAAAATAATTATTCTGGACTTATTCTTGTTAAATGGAATTACAAAAAATGTTAATACAAATTATTAAACAGAAAATCAGGTACTCATTTGTTTGAAAATAAGCTCGGCAGTCCGGGCAGAAGCACCGGTTCCTCCCAACCGTTGGTACAATTTGCTGTAATTTTCCGAAATTTTTTTCCGGATTTCGGGTTCCGAAATTTTTTGCAACGCAAAAGTCAGATTTTCCCTGTTCAGTATATGCTGGATAAGCTCTTGTACAACAGGGAAATCCATTATCAAATTCACCAGAGAAATGTATTTTACCTTAATAACTTTGCGAGCTATTTGGTACGAAATAGAATTTGCCCTGTAACAAACTACTTCGGGAACTCCGAACAAAGCTGTTTCGAGCGTGGCGGTGCCTGAAGTTACGAGTGCTGCAAAGGCTGATTGCAGTAAAGGGTAAGTTGCATTGAAAACAATTTTTACGTCGTAACCATCGCAGATTTTTTTATAAAATTCTTCACCGATTGAATGTACCCCTGCCACTACAAACTGATAATCAGGAAAATTTGGAACTACCTGCAACATTGTTTTCAGCATTTTAGAAACTTCTTGCTTACGGCTACCTGGCAATAAGGCAATTACAGGTTTATCCTGTTGAAGTTTTTGCGTTAAAGTAGTCGGAATATGTTGCGCTTTAGTGCTTTCTATGGCATCGAGCAGGGGATGGCCCACAAATTCAACTGCATAATTGTGCTTTTCGTAAAATTCTTTCTCAAAAGGAAGAATCACAAACATTTTATCAACAAATGCTTTAATTTTTTTTACTCTCGACTGTTTCCATGCCCATATCTGTGGCGAAATATAATAAAAAACCCTGTAACCTTCGCAATGGGCAAACTCGGCAATTCTGAGGTTAAATCCTGGGTAATCAACAAGAATTATGGCATCAGGGTGGTAATTACGGATGTCGTTTCTGCAAAATTTAAGGTTACCGAGAATTGTCCGAAGGTTAAGTAAAACTTCGGCAAAGCCCATAAAAGCCAGGTCGCGGTAGTGTTTCACAACATCACCCCCGCTCGCTTTCATTAAATCGCCACCCCAACATCTGAACGTTGCATTTGCATCTCTTTTTTTAAGTTCGTTCATCAAGTTCGACGCATGCAAGTCACCTGAGGCTTCGCCGGCTATAAGGTAGTACTTCATATTAAAACCTTCATTTTTATTAATATAAATAAAACTAAAACCCCTGCAAAAAGGAAGAGAAGAATTCCTTTTGCAGTTTTCATAAGCTTTTGGGTAATAAAATATCGTAGCAATAATATTGATGGAATAGCCGACATCAGCAACAATGCTTCTTTTTTTATCAAAGTAAACAGAGCTGAAGCCGGAAGAAGGTATTTCCAGATTGCAAAGAGCAGGGCAAAAGTAATTCCTGTTAGAATAAACGAAGCCAAAAGCCCGAATAAAAAGTTATCTTTCTTAAACATACAATTAATATCAATTATTCAAATCCCAGTTTTGTAACTCGCTGATGAAATGATGAGCGGTAAAATCCACTTTAATAGGAGTTATTGCCACAAAATGATTGGCAAGTGCCCATTCATCAGTATCTTCTCCTTTATCAAGGTTTTGAAAATAACCTGAAAGCCAGAAATAATCGCGCTGGTGAGGGTCTTTGCGTTCGTCGAATGATTCTTCCCAATAAGCTTTTGCCTGTCTGCAGACTTTCACTCCCCGGATAGCCTCTCCGTTAACCATGGGGAAATTAACATTAAAACAAATTCCATCAGGAATACCACGCCTTAGTACTTCTTCAACAATTTTTTTGATAAATGGCAAAGTTTGAGAAAAATCTGCATCATGGGAAAAATCGGCAAGAGAAAACCCAATTGATGGTATCCCAAGAATAGATGATTCGATAACTGCCGCCATAGTCCCTGAATACACAATATTTACCGATGAATTAGAGCCGTGGTTGATGCCTGAGACAACGAGGTCGGGTTTGCGGCGAAGGACTATTTTTTCGCCTAACTTCACAGCGTCAACAGGTGTACCGTTGCAGCTATACTCTTCATAATCGCGGGTTTTTTGTATGCAATGCAATCTGAGGGGGGAATTCATGGTTACTGCATGGCTCATGCCCGACATGGGCTTGTCGGGAGCAACCACCACTGCTTTCCCGAGGGTTCGTACCACATCAGTCAATGCTTTAATACCCGGAGCATTGATTCCATCATCGTTGGTGATTAAAATAAGGGGTTTATTCATAAATGGTTTGTATTCTATAAATTGGTAACGCCAGCCGAAACAATAAATTTCATTACCTCAGCAGGGGGAGCATTTAATTTTCTTACATTTTCGGAAGGAACAATAAAAAGATTACCCGAAAAATTATACGAATGGGGCAAATACACGGCAATTTTATTGGCAGGAATGCCCAGGTGTGTTAAATCGGATTGGGTAATAAACCCCAGCTTTTCTAAATCGGCTTCCTTGTTTACTTTGACAATGACGGGTATGTTAAATTTTCGTTTGTTGCCCACCACCGCGCTCAGCATATCTTTTATTGAAGTGTAGATGATGCTTATAAGAGGAGCTCTGCTGATGGTTTTGTCAATGTATGCCATCAGGGGTTTCAGTATGATGGATGAACCCAGAAAGCCAACGAATGTGATGAAAAGTAAGATGAGCAATAGTCCTAAGCCCGGCAGTTCCAAGCCAACGTTTTTCTCAATAAAACGACGTGGAACTCCATCGAGCAGATTAAAGGTTATTACCAGAGCATACACCGTGATGGTAATAGGAGCCAGGTATAAAAGCCCCTGGAAAAAATATTTCAGCAGGCGTTTGGTATATTTTTGCATAATACATTTTTAAGCTGCAAAGGTATGAATAATTGCTGCTTTTGCAGGTATGCCCGGTATGCTATCAAATAATTAACAAAAACTTTGCAGTTCGACGTAGAGTTTCTGAACGGGCAAGCCCATCACATTGTAAAATGATCCGTTTATTTTCTCGATAGCGGTATAGCCTATCCATTCCTGAACGCCGTAGGCTCCGGCTTTATCGTAAGGTTGGTATTTTTCAATATAATAACAGATTTCGTCGTCCGATAGTTTTCTGAAATACACGTCCGATTCGGCATAAAAGGAATGTTTTCTGTTACGGGTTCGCAAAGAAACACCGGTGATAACTGTATGTTTATTACCGGAAAGCTGTTGTAAAATTTGCCGGGCATGGTCGAAATTGTCGGGCTTACCGAGAATATTTCCGTTAAGGCAGACTGTGGTGTCGGCAGTTATGAGTAAAAAGTTATCGGGCAATTCTGTATCAGTGAATGCTGCCGATTTCAGTTCTGCAAGGTAAAGTGCAATTTGTGCAGGTAACAAATCTGATGGATAGGATTCTTCGGTTTCTTTCAGCATTATCTCAAAATGTAACCCTAATTCGTGCAACAGTTGCTGCCTTCTGGGGGAACGGGAGGCTAATATGATATAATAGCGGGAAATTTTTTCAAAAAAATCGTACATATAGTAACAGATTAATTAAAGAGCAATAAAAACCATACCTATTATCCCTGCAAGCATCAGTAGCTTTGCCAGCAGGCTAAGACGTGTGAAATCCTTTTTTACACCGGAAATCCATGTAAAGTAGATAAGAATAAAAAGAAAAGGTTGTAATACAAAGGAGAAATATCTGAATGCGGCAGTTAGCTTTACCTGGGAAAAAATTAATTGAAATAAAACAAGTTGTGCAAAAATTATTAGCAGTACTACTATTAAAACTATCCGGATTTTTTTTACTCCCATTATTATCGGAAGTGTCTGGCAGCGTCTTACCGCATCTCCTTCAATATCTTCAGCATCTTTGACTATTTCGCGAAAAAGATTTGCTAAAAAGGCAAAAGATGCAAAACATTCAACCATCACGTTGGCAACCTGATATTGCAATCCGTAAACCTCCTCAGCCGGATGAAAACCTTTCAGCATTTTAAGTGTAAAAATCCATGGAAAATACAGTACCAATGCCGACAGCAACGATACCAACACATTGCCTGTAAGTGGCATCTTTTTTAACACTACGCTGTAAAACCATAGTGCAACAGATGTTATAAAATTGATGGCGGCAATGAGTACAGAATGTGTTTTCCAACCTAAATATAATCCAATAATAACGCCTAACACATTGAAAATCCAGTGAAGTATAATGGCTTTTTTAGCCGGAATTTTTGTTCCGAGTATCAATGAACCGGGACGGTTTACCTGGTCGCTCTGAAGGTCGAAATAATCGTTAATAGCATAACCTGCTGCCGCAATGAAAACCGTTGATAACACAAGGAGAAAGAAATCAAGGTTGCTGATAAGTATATTATAGCCTGTACCTGATAAAAAAGGCTGAATGATGCAATATCGTAAAAGATACTGGGTAAGAATAATTATCAGCAGGTTAGGATAACGGATCAACTTCAGGTACGACATAAGTTTATTTTATTTTCAGTTAAAATTTCACTCAAAATTACCAATGAAAAGCGTCGTCATTCATCCACTTGCCCTGTACCTTCAAAACCTGTTCGATGACATCGCGTACACAACCTTTCCCTCCGTTGAAATGGGAAATATAGGTTGCTATTTTCTTCACTTCCTCGGCAGCATCGGCAGGGCAAACTGACACACCAGCCTGTTGCATTACAGGAATGTCGGGAATGTCGTCGCCAACATACAATACGTTTTCCTGCGATAGTTTGTGCTTAGCCAGGTATTTATTGTACACTTCCATCTTTTTCTCCACTCCCAGGTAATAGTCGTTCACCTTTAACATTTCCATGCGTTTTTCCATCGAAAGGGAATTTCCTCCTGATATCACTGCAACATGGTACCCTTTTTTCAGTGCAAGCTGGATGGCATAACCGTCTTTAACGTTGCCCGAACGCAATGCGTCGCCGTTGCTTGTAATTAATACCGAGCCGTCGGTAAGCACTCCGTCGTAGTCGAAAATAAATGTATTGATACGGGTAAGCAGTGCTTTATAGTTATTCATGAGGTAAGTTTTCGGGTTTGTGAAGTGCAATGATGGCTTCCGACAGCAGTTCGTAGAGTTTCCTGAACTCTGGTGTACCGGAAAGCATTTCCTGGTGTGTATTGATTATGTTCAGGTCGTTGCGGAAAGCTGGACCGGTTTGGGCATCATGCGGATTCATACGGGTAGCCTTGGTGGCTGTTTCCATGATTAGAGGGTGCAAAATGCTGAATGGTAGTCCGTGTTCCGAAAGAATATTGTGGGCTATAGTATAAAGCGCGTTCGGAAAGTTACAGGCAAAAACGGCAGCAAGATGGAGTATTTTCCTTTCGGCAGAAGATATTTCGCGTATGTCGCTGGTGAGCAATGTTGCGATATTTTTCAAAAAATCAAGTGTTGCTGTATCGGAGGCTTCGAGGCATACGGGTACGTGCGAAAAAGTAGTACGGCTGGTAGCACTGAATGTTTGCAGCGGATAAAGAATTCCGTAATGAGGACTTACCTGTGCCAGTATTTCCATCCCAATGGTTCCTGCAGTGTGTACAATAATCCCTGACGGAAAATTTACACTGTGTGCCAAAGCCGGAAGGGCATCGTCGGTAACGGAAATTATATAAAGATAATCGCCGTCAGTTATATTGCCAAGCTGTGAAACTGCCTGTGCCTGTACTTTTTTTGCCAGCTTTGCGGCATGGGCAGGAGTGGGACTGTACACCTGATGTATCCTGGTTCCTTTACGAAAAAGAGTTGTGGCGAGGCGTGTAGCCATTTTCCCCGAACCGATGACGATACAATTTTTCATACGTAAAATTTACCCGGCTAAAGTACGTATTTTGGCTAAATGTGAAAAAAGAGGATAGGTATGGGAAATAAAAATAAGAAGAAACCCTGAGGGTTTAAATAGATAATAACCTAATAACGATTCCAGCTACTCATTTCTTCAATGGGCTTACGGATTTTCTTCCGTGTAGGCGATTCGGAATAACCGAGGGAAATAAGCAACGGAACGCGTTTATTCCTGGCGACATGTAACAGCGTCTTGACTTTCTTTTCGTCGAACCATCCGATAATGCAGGTTCCGAGGCCTAAATCGGTTGCCTGCAGGCAGAACTGATTTACCGCTATGCCAATGTCGAGCAAGCGAAACTCTTTGTTCTTTATTACGCTGCCAACCGTTGATAAAATATTCTGCTTCTCCAGCACTACGGCAACTATTACCGGCGCTTCGTGTGTAAACTTGTTCATGCCGAGACTTGCCGAGCAGCCGGCAATTTGTTCCTTCAATTCCGGGTTATCTACAACCACAAATTTCCAGGGTTGCGAGTTGTTTGCCGATGGAGCTAATTGTGTCGTTTCGATACATTGTTGTATTTTCTCCTTTTCAACCGGCTTATCTGAATATTTTCTGTCGCTTTGGCGATGTTTTACCAATTCCGAGAATTCCATATTTTTTGTATTTTAATTACGTATAAAGTCTTTTATCAAATGATATAAAAGACAGGATATTTTGCTTGCAAATGTACGATTATCTGCTGAGGTGAAAATAAGAAAAAACCCTCAAGGTTTTCAAAACTTTGAGGGTTTATAATATGATGTGCGGCTTGCCCCGATAAAAATCGGGATACTGTTTTGTGCGTTGGTAATTTCCTATTATCTTGTCTTTTTGTAGCAAATTATTCGCAATATTTAAGTTATCAGTATACCGTTTTATTTTTTAGTGTTCTGTCGTTTCAAGATTTCCAAATGCCATTTTTGTCTGTGTTAGGTAGGGCTTTAATCTGTTTTCAGCAAGTGAAATATAATCTTTACTGATATCGTAACCAATAAATTTTCTCTGTGATTTAACTGCTGAAACAGCTGTCGTACCACTACCCATAAAAGGATCAAGAATAATATCATCGGTGAAAGAATACAACTGTATTAAGCGAAAAGGTAATTCCTCTGGAAATGGTGCAGGGTGTCCAATTCGTCTTGCACTTTCAGCATTCATTGTCCATATGGATTTTGTCCATTCCATGAATTGTTCTTTAGTTATAGTATTCTTTTTCCCATTCGCAATTCTATTGTAATCACCTTTTGAAAAAATTAAAATATATTCATGAACGTCACGGAGTATTGGATTTGCGGCACTTTGCCAACTACCCCATGCAGTAGAAGGGCTTGCACTTGCTGCCTTATTCCAAATAACTTCGCCCCTCATATTATAACCTATTTCTAACATCATCTGAGAAATATAGTCTGAAAGAGGAATGTAAGGTTTGCGGCCAAGATTAGCGACATTAATACAAGCGCGTCCGCCGTTCACAAGCACACGATAAGTTTCTTTGAAAGAATTTTCAAGTAACTGCAAATATTCTTTTAGTGAAAGGTCGTCATCATAAACTTTTGAAACATTGTAAGGCGGTGATGTAATCATTAAATGAATAGAGTTGTTAGGAATCTCTTTCATATTCTCTGCCGTACCGAGAATAATCTCATTCACTAATTCATCTGGCAATTTTTTCTCTGTTTTATCAACTAGTTTTTGTTCTTCAAGAGTTGAATATAATTTAGAATTATAAAATTTTGAACTGTCGTGATTAATTCTACCACTTGTTCCAAAATCACTTGTTTCTGTCCCTTTATTTCTGTTCATCTTAGCTTCTAATTAATGACAAAAATTTTTCTGCTCTTGCTACATCATTAGCTTCTTTACTTGCAATAGATATTATTTTTCCCAAATCAGTTTTAGATATCATTGATGAGAAATAATTTATATCATTTTCTACAAGTTCTTTACAAAGTTGTAAAATTGTATCTGTTGTTTGTATTGTTTGAAAACCATTTTTTGGTGTTATTTTAACAAAATCACTTTCTGTTGGTTTAGGATTAAGTGACCAGAAACCTTGAATAACTCCCGAAGTTTTTAGAAAGTCAACCTTTTTGATATAACTGTCTGTGATAGGACTATTGCCTAATATGATTATTGGAATTTTTGTAGAGGCTATTCCCGAAACTCTTATATTAATTGATTTTCCAATTGCTTTTAACATTGAATCGGAACGAAGTAATGCAGGAGTTCCCTTGTGCTGCTTGTAATCGCCAACAAAATTTAGCTTATCAGTGTGAGTGAATTTGTAATTTGAAACAACACTCATTTTTATTTCGAATAGTATTTTAATATTTTCGGCTTGTTGATTTACACTATTTGTAGTGCAGAAAGCAAGGTCTGCACTTGATGCTCTCGGAAGGGACAATTCGTCGCAAACCACACTGTTTACAGCAAAAAGTCCTAATTCTCTTGCTATGGGCTCAAAAAGTGTTTTACACCACTTTTCTGTAAATTGACCGATAAGTGAATTTCGGCTTTGTAATGTCTGTCCTTCTGCTTCTGCCCCTTTTGGAACATAGGCGTAATAGCCTCCTTGTAAATTGTAAAAGAGTTGTTCGGGAGAAGCAAAGTTTTTAAGTGCTTCAGCGAAAAATTGTATTTCTGTGTCGTTGTTCCAGAGAGCCATAATTAAAGTTTAAAATTTTTACAAAAGTAGGTATTATTAACTGTTTTGTTTTTATTCTTTCCTGTGTTTTAGTTCAGAAGTTTTGAGTTAGCACTGCCTTTTTTTTAGTTTTTAGCGGTTATTGTTAACTCGTTTATCCCCCCGAAATTTTCAGTAGCGTACATCCATTTTTAATGAATACCCCTGAAAAATCCCGGTTTATATGCAAAAGTAAATCAATTCTGTTAAAAAGATCATCATATAGCAGTTTATTTTTAAACTTTATATGTCCGACAGGCCTGGAACCCCGACAAAAGTATGATTCCGCCATTATGATGATGCTTTCCGCCATTACGATAATAGCTTCCGTCGTTACGATAATAGCTTCCGCCGTTACGATAATGGCTTCCGCCATTATAATGATGGCTTCCGCCACCGGAAACGCTCGTTGTAATGCTGCCGGACGATGGCGTAACGATTGTTTTTAAAAGATAAAACCAGATAACGTTTTCCCGACTATCGCCGGTAGTCATCCTGATATGTTTTTTAAAAAAAATTATCTGATAATTTTCAATTTCAGCTTGCTTTTTTGAAATAAATATTTTATACCTTTGCGAATAACAATAAAGTAATAACTTTTCTAAATCAAAAAAACTATGGAAAAAGCTGATGAAATAAAACCGGACTATCAGATTCCAGCAGATGAAATGTTATTGGAATCGCAGACCAAGCTCAATCTTTTTAAGGAAGACGAAGCGCTGTTTATTGAAAAAGTTCCCGACCTGAAACCTCCTTTTGCTGCCGATTGGCAGGACGCCATCAATCTGGGAAAACAGGCAATAAAGGATGATGACTTTCTGGATGTGCAGCAGGAAATGACCGATGCCGTAGAAACCTATATGACCGAAGGACGTAACGGCTTACAGACACTTTATTTTTATGTGGAACGTGCTTTTCCGGGCAACAAGGTTGTGGATGGCTTTTTCGGGCACGACCGCTACGAGAAAGCCCGCAAATCGCCCTTGCTCATGTTCGATTTGCTGGTAAAGGCATATAAGGCAGCCAACGACCCCAAATACCATAGCAAGCTGATAGAAAAAGGGCTGAAACCGGAAAACATCGAAGCCTTAAACACTACTTCCGGTACATTGTACCAAAAATACCAGGAACGTGATAAATACATCAGCGACAGGATATACGTTACCCAGGAACGCATCCGCCTGTTTAATAAAGTATGGGCATTTGCAGTAAGTGTGAGCGAGGCTTCCAAAATTGTTTTCCAGGATAACTATGCCAAGCTGCAACAATACCTGCTGTACGACAGCAAAAAAACGGAGAATGGAGAAGAACCCGTACCGAATACTCCGATAGAAACTCAATAAAAAAGCCACCGCGACTTGTTTCGCCCTTGCGTTGTGAATCATCCATATAAACAATTTAAAGAATTAAAAAAGGCGGGGATGTGGCGTATGTTTATTCAAATTCTAACGGGTTACAAAAAAATAAACCTGTCAGGTTTTTGAAAACCTGTCAGGTTGTAAATAAAAACTTCGCTATGTTCCGGGCAGAATTACAAATTCCGCTCAGCAGGGGAAATAAGTTTGCTTATATTTTATAATAAACTCCTTCGCCGTCAATAGATCCGCTTACGGTACCACCAGTCCCGTTAGAGTTGATATTAATCGTTATTTGCATGTTGATAGTTTTATCATAGCTGGGTCCCGTTACCCGGAAACCACCGCCTATTACCATATTGGATGTAGTTCCAAAAGTAATGCCACCTGGTTGTAAGGTAAACGTTCCTGCCAGCGAAATATAAGGGGCACCGTTCACAACGTATATCTCACCGTTCGACTTAAAGGCATAATCGTTAATTGTTTCCGTTAATCCAATCAGCATAGTACCACCTAAAATGCTGTTGGTTTGGTCGTCAAGGTTCATTGTGCCGGTAACACTTCCCAACACATGAATATTGCCGCCTTCAATACTCGAAACTGTATTGTCCACGGGTATATTTATTGGATAGTATTCTTTTAATGCCTTTGTTTGAGTGTTCCACATCATACCAGCCTTAAATATTTCTTCAACAAAGGCTTTTTTATCGAAAGAAGAATCTGCTTTATCTTTCTTACAACTGAAAATTGGAATTAATCCAACAATGCAAAATAATACGAATAATTTTTTCATTTTATTGCCGTCAGTGATTAAAGTGCTGACTCCGCACTTTTGTTTTTATTTTGATTATTAAAGTTATTTCGTGTGTGTGCTTTATAAAAGTGCCAAAAGTATAAATATTTTTATAAAAGCAAAACAACGGGTCTGTTTTTCCAGATATAAATCTGTCAGGCTTTTGAAAACCTGACAGGTTGTAACATTTTATTAATATAAAAAACCCTCAAGGTTTTTAAAACCCTCAGGGTTTTTCATTGCAATCGTAATTTTTTTTATTCTATCGCCTTATGGTTATAAATGATATAACCAAAACTGAATATGAGTGACAGGGGTTTGGTACTGTTTTCGTACCAGTTCAGGCTGATGCTTAGTGGACCTAACGGGCTGTTATATACTAATGCAGAGGAACCTAACAAATGACGCGCATCCCATTTTTTCCCCAGTACAGCAGAATACCCGTTGCCGGCTTTCAATATTTCCTGGTAAGGCTGAAAAACATATCCTTCGAGGCGGAAGTTGATGTTTTTATACAAACGATAAATTTGTTTGATACCAAGACCCGCAAATATAAATGCACGATATTTGGGGATAAAAAATGTCTTGCTTTCAGGAAATGGCTGGAATGCGGGAGAAGCAAGTAGGCTTGATGTATAATTGTTGAAAAGAGACTGGCTACTGTACACCAATTCGCTATAAAACCCTAATTTTACAAACCCGAGTTCTTTAAAATAATTATCATATTTTAACCTGAACAGAAAATAATCATGGAATTTTCCCATCCTTTGCAGTGAGGAATCTGAAGTAGAACCCGGTCTGAATTTTTCATCTCCCGAAACATAATTTAAACTGATTGAAAAGAGGGAGCCGTTGCGCGCAAACTGTTTTTCGGTAATTGTATTCAGTTCGAGGAGTGCCTGCGAAGTAAAAAAATTGAAGATAGTCCTGTCTGCGGTGTCTTCACGTAAAAAAATGTTATTTTGGTAATAGTCATTTTTTATGTCGCCGTAAGCAGCGCTGAATGCTATTTTCCCCTTGTGTGTTAATGGAATTCCTGCTCCCAGATGAATATGGTTTTCATTTTGGATGAGGTATGAAGGCGTTTTGTCCTCAAAAAAATAGGTAGAAGTTTTAAAATAGTCCCATTGGCTGAAAGTAATATCTCCCTCAATAAAATAGGGTTGTTTTGAAGGAAATTCCACCTTAGTTTTTATCTGGGCAGAACTGTAAAACCTTCCTATGTAGGAATTGGCTAAAATGGTGGTGGCAAAACGGCTCAGGTATTTGTATTTTAGCTCAAGAAATGCCTCGTTCACAGCGCTTGACGAAAAATGTCCTCCGTATTGCAGGTGAAACATTTTTTCTTTTTGCACATCCATCTGCATTGTAAAATACCGCGAAACCGGATTGTATATCAAAGAAGGGAAGATATAGTTGATTTTGTCATCAGCAAGAAGCCTGAAGTACTCTTCCTTTAATTCTTCCAGGCTTCTTTTCTGCGATTTATGCAATAACTGTTTTTGTACATACACTTCCTGGGTAGAATTCAGTCCGGTAAACTGGAGGTTGTCAATTATTAGCGGAGGCTTTTTTTCGTTGAAGGCTAACCGCTTGATGAATCTTTCTTCCGGTGAAACATAGTCGGTTACAAATTTGCGTATTTCAGGAATTTTTTGCAGTGCCGCAACATATCCGCTGTCAATAAACGCTACTGTATTGCTAAAATCAATAACGTCAACAGTTTTCAGCTTGGGTTCTATCAGTATGCCGTTACCACAAATCACGTTATATTGGGTCTTTTCCATGAGCATTGACTGTATTTGAGAAATAACATCGTCATCCCTGGGCGGACCGTAGTTTGAAGCTGCTTTGCTGCCAATAATAATATCGGGATAAAAATCATCATAAAGTATCTGTGATGGAAAGTTATTGTACATACCTCCATCGAAAAGCAATTTCCCTTCAATACGTATAGGCTTGAAATAAAACGGGAAGGTCATTGAAGCACGAATGGCTTTCCCGATGTCGCCTGAACGAAAAACCACCTCTTTATTTTGCGATACGTCAGATGCAACGCAACGAAACGGTATCATTAAACTGTCAAAATTGTACCGGGAAGCAGCACTTGCCTGGGAAAAAATTTCGAGAAAGGCAAAATCCATGTTAACAGGCGATACAAGATTAGTAGGTAAACGCGTAGTTAAAGTAGAATCAATATCAAACTGAATGTTGAACCACGAAGCGTTGGGCTCAGGTTTTTTGAAATAATAAGTATAACGACTGTCGATTTTTCCTCTTAACCAATTAGGAAATTCCTCGGAGGTTACTATTCTTTCAATTTCGGTAGGAGAATAGCCACTTGCGTACAACCCGCCAATAACGGCGCCCATGGATGTACCTGAAATATAATCAATGGGTATTCCATTGTCCTCCAATGCTTTTAATACACCAATGTGGGTAACTCCTTTAGCTCCTCCTCCGCTTAATACCACACCCACTTTTTGTGCCTCTGCAGAGAATATCAACCAGAAAAAAATAAAAACAGTAAAGTATTTCTTTTTCATGGCAGACAAAGATTTATTGTGTTGAAAGGCTTATAAAAGAAACAGTAAAAATAAAAAATCTATTGTTCTTTTATTTAAATTTTATCCAAAGCTTGTTCCAAATCGGAAACAAGGTCGTTAATATCTTCAATTCCACACGAAAATCTTACTAATCCATCGGTAATTCCGGCTTTTATTCTTGCATCGTAACTCATTTTTGAATGTGTCATGGATGCTGGATGCTGAATCAGGGTTTCTACACCGCCCAATGATACGGCGAGTATGGCAATGTGTACATTGTTCATCAGAATTTTACCGGCTTCAAGTCCACCCTTAAGCTCAAAACTTATCATAGCACCCGGTCCGTTCATTTGTTTTTTTGCAAGTTCATATTGAGGATGGGAAGGCAAACCGGGATATTTTACCCATTCAACTTTCGGGTGTTTTTCAAGATAGTTTGCTATCTGTTGTGCATTCCATTGAGCTCTGTCCATACGGATTCCCAGTGTTTTTACACCCCTGTGTACCAAAAATGCCTGGTGTGGGTCCATATTGCATCCCATGTTAATCATTATGTTACGTAGCTTATTGTACAGATTTTTTTCCTTTGCTACTATCATTCCGCCTACGATATCTGCATGTCCGTTAATAAATTTTGTCATCGAGTGTAGTACAATGTCGATACCAAAGTCTAAAGGACGTTGCAGATAAGGGCTGCAAAATGTATTGTCAACGCAGGTTATAATTCCATGTTGTTTCGCTAATTGCACACAAGCTTGTAAATCAGTTATCGCCATGGTGGGATTGGCGGGTGTTTCTATGTACAATAAACGGGTTTCAGGAAGAATGGCTTTTTTAATATTTTCAATATCAGATGTTTCAATAAATGTTGATTTCACTCCAAAACGCGACCAGTGTTGTTCCATTACTACCCGTGAGGGTCCGTAAACGGCAGCAGAGCCAATTATATGGTCTCCCTGGTTTAGTACTGACATGTAAACTGTATTAACGGCAGCCATTCCCGAACTAACGGCTATACCGCGGTATCCGTTTTCGAGCTCTGCTACTAAATTTTCCAGTGCATGTATAGTGGGATTACCCAACCTTGTGTAAATATAGCCATCACTTTCGCCTGAAAAGCATTTGGCGCCGTGGTCGGCATCGTTGAAAATAAATGTAGAAGTTTGATAAATAGGTACAGTGGCACTTCCGAGTGCGTCCTGGTGGTTACCCCCATGGATAAGTTTTGAATTGAATCCCAGATTTTTTTCTTTCATGGTGTTATTTTTTGTGATAGCTACGACAATTTACCTTGTTTGAAAAATTACTTCCAAATGGTTAAAAAATAAAATGTAGCTTAATTGAATAGTTGTTTACTTTATTTATCTCTTATTACTCTGATATCTACTATTATGTCTTCGCGAAGATGCCTTTTTACCGTACAAAGGCTTGCAGTACTGATAAGTGCAGAATCGTATTTGTCAGGAAAGGCAGCTGGTACGTGAATACTTATATTAATTTTTTCGACAAGTTTTTGAATAGGGTTGTATTCAGCATCTTGCATAAGATACATCTTTTCAGTGGCAATGCCTCTCTGGTCGCAAAACGATTTGATGAAAATGCCGGCACAGGTGCCTAAAGAGGTTAAAAATACTTCAAAAGGAGAGGGTGCACTACCTTCGCCTCCCACTGAAAGCGGTTGGTCGGTTTTTACGACTAATCCGTTAATTTCTGCATTTACTTTTTTTCCACCTTCAAAATTTATTTTTATTGACATATGTTAAAATGTTATTAGTTATTTTGTTTTTTTTAGATTTATTCCATAGGATTTAAAAATAGATTTTCTGGAAACACTTCTGAAAATACCTTTCTTTATATCTTTTACTTCTTCTATTGTGTAGAAAATGTGAGGGGAATACATATTAATAAGAGAAACAATATGTGGAATATCTTTTCTTTTGATAATTGAAAATATTATCTTTACCGGTCCTTTACTTCCTTGGGCATCTACTAAGGTAAGCCCGTAGTTATGTTCGCTAAGCTGTTGTACAAGTTCTTCGTAATGGGTCCCGGTAATCAAACGGATGATTACATTTCCTATAGATATTTTTTCCTCGAGAATAATTCCTATGAAATTTCCCATGGCAAAACCGGCTCCATAGGCTATGTAGCATAATACATTATCAAGATGTTTCATGATTTGGCTTACGGCAACCAACCAGATTATTACTTCGAAAAAACCCAGAAAAGGAGCTATAAATTTATAGCCTTTCGAAAGAAAAATCAAACGAAGGGTGCCAATACTTTGGTCGGCTATGCGGGAAAGGAAAATCAATAGCGGCAGAATAACCCACGTAAATATTTCATTATCATTAAATCCTAAAAAAACTTGTTCCATCTTTTTTATGTCATTAAACGACATGCAAACTTACGATTTTTTTTACTTCCCAAATTTGCAGCTTTAAATCAATAACACTCGACGAAAACAAACTGGTAAAGTTAAAATTGTAAGAAAAATTCTTGTCTCCCGGCAAGAAGTCTTAAAGGCGAAGTTACTCGGAATATTGGAGTTACATTATTAACTTCTTTTAAAACCGTTTATACTTGAATTAATATTTTATTATTAGGTAATTTGTAAAATAGGATGTTTTTTGTAAAATTATAAAAACTCTGGAATAGAAAAACGCTTGTACTTATCGTTTTTGTACTTTTGAAAATATTTCCGACGGAATGCAGTTAATATAATTTAAAACAGAAATTAGTTAATAATTAAAACTTTGGAACAACATAACTTATGATAAAAAAATTGATTTTGTGTGCTTTCCTGTTGACGATTTGCACTTTTTTTGTTAACGCACAGCGTATTAAAGGTGCACTTACCGGGGGGGTCAATATTTCGCAGGTGGATGGCGACGAGGTGTATGGATACAGAAAATGGGGAATTAATGCCGGTCCCTCAGCGATTGTCCCTCTTAGTGAAAAATGGTCAATTGGAATTGAACTTCTTTATAACCAAAAGGGAAGCTATCAGAAAAGACAATCATTTGACTCAACTTTTGTTATAAGTGGTACTGACACCACATGGATTACCGGGCAATATAAATTACGGCTCAATTATGCAGAAGTCCCCATTATGGCTTACTATACTGATAAAAAAATAATTACAGTAGGAACTGGATTTTCATGGGGCAGGCTGGTAGGTGTAAAAGAATGGGAGCATGGTAAGTTAAATGAAAACACTGACCTTAATGGTCCTTATGATAAAGATGATTTTTGCTGGCTTGCAGATATTCGTTTTCGCGTTTATAAAAAACTCCATTTCAATGTTCGCTATGCTTATTCTATTAATAAAATACGAACACGTACCTTTGAATCTACTGATCAGTCAAGGCAAT
>JALOCA010000035.1 GCA_023227965.1 Lentimicrobiaceae bacterium
ATTTCCGCCTTATCTTTTCATAAGATGATACAAGTTGCCAAAAAAATAGATGCAATAAATGAGTGGGGGTCCATCGTTGCATTATCGTATATTGCAGCACAACGTACTCTGTTTGAATATAACGATATGGCTGATGCCAAAGCTGCTCTTGAATCCATTGCAAGAAGTTTCGGATACATTTACGGCAGAGAAAAAAGGGTACGTATCAATACGATTTCTCAATCGCCGACCCTTACAACTGCAGGTAGTGGAGTAAAAGGGATTGATGGATTGATGGATTTTACCGACAGAATGTCGCCATTGGGCAATGCTTCTGCTGAGGAATGTGCCAATTTCTGTATCATGCTTTTTTCCGATCTTTCCAGAAAAGTTACCATGCAAAACCTTTACCATGACGGAGGCTTTTCGAGCATGGGGATGAGTGAAAGAGCTATGCATGTGTATAGCAAAAGCCTTGAGGAGTATGAAGACTGTGATTAAATACGTAAATATCACAATCATATACTTTTTCATTTTTGAATTTCAATAAATTTGGTGGTTTAGTGTAAATTCCTATTTTTGCAACCGCCTTGATTATCTCTATTTTATTACTAATAACATTGATTATATGAGCTTTAGAATTATTGTACTGGCAAAGCAGGTTCCCGATACACGCAATGTGGGCAAAGATGCCATGAAAGCAGATGGAACCGTAAACAGAGCTGCTCTACCTGCCATTTTCAATCCCGAAGATCTGAATGCTTTGGAGCAAGCCCTGAGAGTTAAAAAAATAATGGGCGATGCCGAGGTTATTTTGCTTACCATGGGACCTACACGTGCCGCAGAAATTATCCGGGAAGCTTTGTACCGTGGTGCTGACAGGGGATACCTGATTACCGACCGTAAATTTGCCGGTTCCGATACTTTGGCAACTTCCTATGCCATTTCACTTGCGATAAAAAAATTACGGCCTTTTCACTTGATAGTATCTGGAAGGCAGGCTATTGACGGCGACACAGCTCAAGTAGGACCACAAACTGCAGAAAAGCTTAGTTTACCTCAGATTACATACACCGAAGAGATTATTGATGTTAATAATGAGAATATTACCGTAAAACGCCGTTTGGAAAGGGGAGTGGAAGTCGTAAAATGTACTTTACCCGCATTGCTTACTGTTCATGGTTCTGCACCTGCTTGCCGCCCGCGCATAGCAAAACAATTAATGAAATTCAAACATGCCCGTACTGTTACCGAATTGCAGGAGGAATCAAAAGATTATACGGAATTATACAACCACCGTCCTTACCTTAATATCGAAGAATGGAGTGCTGCCGATCTGAATGCCGATGTGGAAAAACTGGGGCTTTCCGGCTCACCTACTAAAGTAAAAAAGATTGAAAATGTCGTATTTCAACATAAGGATTCGAAGGTATTGGCTGCTACCGACAGCGATATCAACTCCCTGATGATGGAACTCATCAATAGCCATGTTATAGGTTAATTAATTAAATTTTTAAAACATTAATTATTATATCGTGAACAACGTATTTGTATATTGCGAAGTAACCGAAGAAGGCAATATTGCCGATGTTAGCCTTGAGTTGCTTTCAAAAGGCAGAAAACTTGCCAACCAACTTAATGTGAAGCTTGAAGCTATTGTTATTGGAAACCAGGTTAATGAACTTGAAATACAAGTTTTCCCGTTTGGTGTGGATGTTATTCATTATGCGGAGGATACAAGGTTTTTTCCTTATATCACTTTGCCACACGCCTCAATTGTAGTGCATCTTATTAAGGAAGAAAATCCGCAGATTGTTCTTTTTGGTGCTACTTCTGTCGGACGGGACCTTGCTCCACGTGTAGCTTCAGCTTTGCGCTGCGGACTTACAGCAGATTGTACCAGCCTTGAAATAGGCGGACATACCGAAACCCGTACACAGAAGGAATATAAAAACCTTCTTTACCAGATTCGCCCTGCATTTGGAGGAAACATAATAGCCACCATTATCAATCCGGAAACCCGCCCGCAAATGGCAACTGTACGCGAAGGAGTGATGAAAAAAGAAATACTTTCCCTTACTTATAAGGGGATAATTAAAAAAATTAATTTTGAAAAGTGGGTTAAATCCGAAGATTTTGTGCTCGAAATAATCGAAAGGCACGTAGAAGCACAAAAAATAAACATTAAAAATGCACAAATTATCATTGCAGGTGGCTATGGAGTGGGTTCCCGCGAAAATTTCAATCTTTTGTACAAACTTTCCGAAATACTTGGTGCAGAAGTAGGTGCCTCACGTGCTGCCGTTGATGCCGGTTTTACCGACCACGAACGCCAAATCGGACAAACGGGTGTAACCGTGCGTCCTAAATTGTACATTGCCTGTGGAATTTCAGGAGCTGTGCAACACCGTGCCGGAATGGATCAATCCGCACAAATTATTTCAATTAATATTGACCCTAAAGCTCCGATTAACCAGATCGCCGATTATAGCATCATCGGCGATTTAAATGAAGTTATTCCGAGAATGATAAGGTATTACAAAGAAAATACCAAGTAATTTATTTTAATTTAAAAAAGACATGTCGAATTTTTATACAGATAACCCAGACCTTAAGTTCCATCTTCAACACCCGTTAATGGAGAAAATTACACGGTTGAAGGAGCAGAATTTTACCGATAAGGAAAAATATGATTACGCTCCCCTTGACCATGAAGATGCTCTCAACAGCTATGACAAAGTATTGGAAATAATTGGTGAAATTTCTGGAGAAATCATTGATGCCAATGCCGATGAAGTGGATAAAACCGGTCCGCAACTTATTAATAATGAAGTTGTGTATGCCAATGGAACCCAGCAAAATATGGATGCATTAAAAGAAGCCGGTTTATTTGGGATGTCGCTTCCAAGAGAATACGGCGGGTTGAATTTTTCTATTGTACCCTATGTAATGTCTGCCGAAATTGTTTCCAGAGCCGATGCAGGTTTTGCTAATATCTGGGGTTTGCAGGATTGTGCGGAAACAATTCATGAATTTGCTTCCGAAGATATTAAAAATGCATTTCTTCCTCGAATATGCAATGGGGAAACTGCTGCAATGGATCTTACCGAACCCGATGCCGGCTCAGATCTGCAAGCCGTTCAACTGAAAGCAACCCTTGATGAAAAAACAGGCAACTGGATATTAAATGGCGTAAAACGCTTCATTACCAATGGCGATGCACATGTATCACTGGTTTTGGCTCGTTCAGAGGAAGGAACAACTGACGGAAGAGGACTATCATTATTTGTGTATGACAGAAACTCCAATGCAGTTACTGTTCGCCGTATCGAAAATAAACTTGGAATTAAAGGTTCTCCTACCTGCGAGCTTGTTTTTCGTAATGCTCCTGCATTACTTGTGGGCGATCGTAAACTCGGATTAATAAAATATGTAATGTCGCTCATGAACTCTGCCCGTTTGGGCGTAGGAGCACAATCTGTAGGTATTGCCGAAGCGGCATACAGGATAGCCTTAAAATATGCGACAGAAAGGGAACAATTCGGAAAGCCTATCATTCATTTTCCTGCAGTTTATGAAATGTTAACCAATATGCGGGTAAAAACCGAAGCAATTCGTTCTTTATTATATGAAACATCAAGATTTGTAGATATTTATAAATCATTGGTTTTTATTCAGCAAACCCGTTCGCTTGATGCAGAAGAAAAAAATGATCTGAAATATTACCAAAAAAATGCGGATATTTTAACCCCGCTCTTAAAACTTTTCTCGAGTGAGTATTGCAACCAGATAGCTTACGATGCCATTCAAATACACGGTGGTACAGGTTATATGAAAGACTTTGCTGCTGAGCGAATTTACCGGGATGCCCGTATTACTACCATTTATGAAGGAACATCTCAATTACAGGTGGTTGCCGCCATAAGAGGAGTCGGTAATGGTGCCTATCTGAAATTGATGAAAGAATATGGTGAAAAAACCGTTAAGCCTGACATAGAATACATGAAAAACCAACTGGCAAAAATGACTGACCAGTTTGCGAAAACTATTGAAAAAGTAAATTCCCACGAAGATGCTGAGTTATATGATTTCCATGCAAGACGTTTGGTGGAAATGGCTGGGAATATTGTAATCGGGTATTTATTGCTTGCAGATGCCAACAGAAATGAAAAATTTAATAAATCTGCTGAAATATTTATCCGGAAAGCAAAATCTGAAAATGTTGAAAAAGTTAGTTTTATAAATAATTTTGATTCAAAAGATACAGGTGCATTTAAAATTTAATGTACCAATCAAATAAATTTATTATCAAAAAATATTTTATATTTGCCTGACTTTTTAGAAAGTATATTTATATAGTTATGCTTATAAAACTTATCATTGAAGCTTTCGTAGCTTTATTTGTGCTTGTTTTCTTTTTTATAAACCTAAAAACAATTAAGCTTTTTTTTATTCGTTTTTTTTACGGAAATTATAGTTATAAATATGTAACTTACCATAAAAACAAGTTTATAAAAAATCCACATCCTCCTTGTATTAAGGATGATCTGATGAATCATTGTTTTAATTTTGTTGATTTAAACCCCCAAAAAAAGTTATATTTTACAAAATCTACAATAATATTTGGTTTTCATCCTTTTTATACGGACTTTAAAACCATAAAGGGTAATACTACGCCGGACTGTTTTAATATTTATAAGTTTGACGAATATACAATTAAAATTGTGGGCTTTAAAAAGGAAATCTTTGGTAATGAAATAAAAGAAGTTTATTTTTTTATTGATGACATTTTCTTTATGGGTGAATATACATTCAGTGATGTTTCAAAAGTAAATACCGAAAAACTTATTGGAATGCTTACTACAAAATATAAAATTAACGAGCAAATTGTTAATGAAACATTTTACATCCAGGACAACCAAGAATCTCTTCTATATTTTGAAAATAATGGATTTGCTATTTCTATTCAGTATATCAATTTTAAGGAACCATTGGTAAATAAAGTGTGGAATAGTTATTTTAAAAATTTAATAAAAAAAGATACTTTCTTTACCGATGAAGGCGATAGAGAAATATTTGCCAAATTGTAACTCTACTTTCGTAATTTACCAAAAGCCATTCCCAGTTTATTAATAATATCAGAAGCAATAAGTGCCTCGTAACCCGTGTGCTCAGCAGCAATATCGCCAGCAAGCCCGTGAAGATAAACTCCTATAATACAAGCATTTTTTGAAGAATATCCTTGGGCTAACAAGCCAAGAATAATTCCTGTTAATACATCGCCGCTTCCGGCAGTAGCCATACCCGGATTTCCGGTTGAATTAAAATAGCAATTGCCATCCGGACAGGTTATAGAAGTGTAATGTCCTTTTAGCACAATAAATACATTATATTTTATTGAAACTTTCGACTGTAGTTGCCACCTTTCGAAACTATTCCCGGAAGAGCCTGCAATATTGTCAAATTCTTTCGGATGTGGAGTTAAAATACTTTCGGGAGGAAGAAAACCTAACCATGTTTTGTTTTCACCTAAAATATTTAATGCGTCCGCATCAAGCAAAATAGGGCATATAGCATTCTGTATTAATAATTTAACAACATTCTGTGTTTGAATATCTTTTCCAATTCCTGGTCCGGCAGCTACAGCAGAGTAGGGGAAAAGATCGGGTAAGTTTGTTATGTACTCCTCTTTATTATCAATACTTGCCATACACTCCGGAAACGCAGTTTGAATAACATTATACCCTATTGCTGGAATATGTGTTGTGATTAATCCTGCTCCCGAACGTAAACACGCTTGCGATGCCAATACCGATGCCCCCATTTTTCCTTTACTTCCGGAAATTAGCAAAGCATGCCCAAAATTACCTTTATGCGAAAAAAGTTTTCTTTTTTTTAGTAAAGGTTTAATAAAGGAAGAAGTTAGAAAATAATTTTTTGTCTGGGTGTTTTCAATATAAGTTAGATGTAAGCCAATCGGCAAAATATCAAATTTACCTATATATTTTTCACTTTCAGGAAATAAAAATGATAATTTGGGAAATTCAAAAGTCAATGTAATGTCTGCACAGATAATTTCATCAGGCATTGAGGGTGGTTCATCTATGCTTAAACCCGACGGAATATCTACAGCAATCGTAAAATATTTTTGTGTATTAATATATGAAATAATATCAGAAACAATCCCTTCCACAGGTTTGTTTAAACCTGACCCCAGGAGGGCATCAATTACGACATCTGCTTTTGTAATTTTCGGAAAATCATTCCGGCAAGTAATAATTGTGGATTGGATAGGGTAAGCTTTTAACCGTTCAAAATTTTTGGCAAAATCGTCGGAATATTTATCGGAATATTTTATTACAAATACTTCTACTGGAATATGTTGCAAATACAGTAAACGAGCAATAGCCAAACCGTCACCTCCATTATTTCCCAATCCGCAAAAAACTTTAACAGAGCATCCTATAGGTATATATGATAAAATAGCTTTTGTACAAGCATTTGCGGCTCTTTCCATCAGGTCAATGGATGCAATGGGCTCATTACAAATAGTATAAACATCTGCTTCTCTAATTTGGGAAGTGTGAAATATTTTCATATAAAAAATACTTAATTTTATTTTTTAATTACAAGACAATTTGCTATCATATCATGAAGAGCCTGCTTTTTTTCTGTAAATCCTGCCATAATAAAACCAATCATAAGAATCATAGCAGAAATGATTTTTGCAAAATGGCGGCCGGAAGCTCGTAAAAGAGTTACTCTATTGCCACTCTCATCAGTTACTTTTATTCCTACAGCCAGTTTACCAATTGTTGCCTGATGAGGTGAGGATTCGAGCAGAGCATAGTATAACCATGTTAATACTACTATCACCAAACCGGAAATTAGCATGGTACCTATAAATAATGTTATTGATTTTATAGTCTCGAAATCATTTGTACAATCCATATTATTAAGAGTGGAAATGCCAAAAAAAACCAAAACAGGTGAAATAAGTATCCACTTAATAATACCGATAACGATACTGTCAATGATAAAGGCTACAAATCTTAACCAAAAACCGGCGTATTTTACCGGAGATAGAACGGGGGGAACAGTTTGATTTTCCATAATTTTATATGTTTATTAAAAATATTCAGAAAAGTGCCCCTAAATTTACTAAATAAAATGATAAAAGAAATCTTAAGAAATTTTTTTTCTTTCGATGGTATCAAAGAAAATTTTACGATAAGTTTCACCAATTGGTATATACATATCTTTAATGCGTATTCTGTTTCGTTCTATGGCTTCAATTTTATCATAAGCAACAAAAAATGATTTGTGCACTCTGCAAAATCTGTTCTCCGGAAGCATTTCTTCGATGTTTTTTGCACTAATCAGGCTCATTATTCGGCGTTGTAGAGTTACAATGCGCCAATAGTCTCCCATCCCTTCAAAATAAAGAATATCGGAGAAATTTATTTTTTCTATACGGTTTTCTGTTTTTACAAAAAAGAAAAGTTGTGAATTGTCGGACAGGCGGTTATCCTGTTTATCGGAAGTGCTACCGTTTGGGTACATTCTTTCATAAACCTTGGTTACGCCTTTTACGAAACGTTCAAATGAAATAGGTTTCAGCATGTAATCTACCACATCCAATTCGAAACCCTGGATAGCATAATTATCATAGGCTGTAGTTAGTATAACAAATGGCTTAGTTTTTAGTGTATTTAATAATTGTATCCCGGTAAGGTCTTCCATCATTATATCGAGAAAAAGCAAATCTATACTGTTTTTATTCAGATAGTCAATGGTATCTAATGCATTATTGAAGCTTTTTGTAAGATGAAGGTAAGATATTTTCGCACAATAGTCTCGGATAATATCAAGTGCGAGAGGTTCATCATCAACAGCAATACAATTGATTTTCATTTAATTGAATATTTTAAGTTTAACAGTAAATAATTCTGTAGATTGCAATATAGATAGGGTATGTTTTCCCGGATAAAGCAATTCCAATCTTCGTTTAATATTATTAAGTCCTATACCACCAATAGCATCTTTATTTTCAAAGTTGGTAATTCGTATATAATTAATTACTTCAAACTCTATACTGTCAGTTGTAACATTTAACTGGATACGAATACCAGGAGAAGGAACATTCTTATTTCCATGTTTGAATGCATTTTCGACAAATGGGATTAACAACATGGGGGCTATTGTTTTCTGGTGAATATCACCGTTTAATTTTATTTCGACAAAATTATTTTTACTGCTACGTAATTTTTGAAGTTCTACAAAACTATACAGGTATTCTATTTCTTTTTCAAGTAATACTTTATCACTTGTTGCATCATATAGCATGTATCGCATTATACTTGATAATTTCATCACAGCTGCCGGGGCATCATCAGATTTTTTATAAACAAGTGAATATATATTATTTAGTGTATTAAAAAGAAAATGAGGGTTTACCTGAGAGCGTAATAATGCAAGCTCACTCGATTGATTTTGGTTTATAAGGTCAGATTTTAATTTTTGACTTTCAAACCAACCAATGGCAAATTTAATAAGGAGTGAATATATAAAGTTGATTATGACAAGGCGCAAATCATTATAAAACCATGTATCGTAAGGTATTACATTAGGCTTCTTGATATTCAATATATTGTATTCATAAGTATATTCAAACCCAAATCGAAGAACAGATAAAATTGCCAATAAAATTAGTATTATTATTATTGAATATAGTTTGTTCTTTAATGAAAAAAGAAGGGGATATAAGGCATAAAATGAGTAAAAAACAAAAACATTACCAATAGTATAAGATATAATCATCTCTATAAAATATGGTTCCTGTTTCCCAATATAATATGGAAAAATCCCTTGATTGATTAGATAAAACCAAAAAGCTAAATGTATAAATATTTTATTTTTTAATTTCATTTATACTATTATAGTTTATATACAGAAGTATTGCTAAATTACAATCAAATTCAATTAAAATGCACATAAAAGTTATAAAATCTGTAAATTGTATAAATCATTCGTTCAAATTGAAATATATTTCGGCAAATGGGAAATACATACACACAGTTAATTTTTTAAGAAAAGATTATCCATAAAACATTAATTTTTGATCTCCTGACGAAGATAAAAAATTCTTTCCTATGAATATTAAAATATCGTATAATATATATTATGTTAAATAATATATATACAAAAAAGAGGATATAAGCTAAATTGCTCTGTATCCTCTCCCTTTTGTAGTATTTATTTTTTTATTTCCTCTATTTTAGCATTTATCACTTTTAGCTTATCATAAATCTGTAAGCGGGTATAAATTTCTTTTAAAGAAATAAGTGTATTCTTATCGTTGGGCTGCATTTCAAGAGCTTTTTCAAGGTACGGAATAGACATTCTAAGGAAACTATCTGCTTTTATTTTTTCTGCTTCATATTTTTGGGTTTCTTCAAAGGGAAGTTTGTTTGCAGCCTCTAAAATTTCAGAAGCTTTATTCACATACAATGCACCAATATTATAAATAGGATCAAAATAGTCTGGTTTTAATTCTATTGCCTTTTTATATGCTATTTCAGCCGAATCTATGTTGTGTTCCGTATCATATATGGTACCATATGCAAACCAGATAGTTGAATTATTGGGGTCTTTTTCGATAGCAACCTTAAGATTTTTTTTGGCTTTTGCATTTTGATTAGTACCAAGGTAAATATTCGTTTCTGCAATTATTAGGTCAAAATCATTTTGGAAAAGTTCTTTTCCATCTTTAATCACCGCCAAACCTTCATCAGGGTTATTTTTTTTCATGTATAAATTGGCAAGCGAGGAATAAATCATTGGTTTTTTATATTTTATGCTTCTCAAAAATTGGTAATATTCTATTGCCTTATCAATATTTCCTCCGAGTTCCGAACAAAGAGCTGCACTAAAGTAAGATAAGGTATCAGTATTGCCATAGGTTTTATTTACGTTGATAGCTTCTTCAAATTGTTTTTGCGCGTCAGAGAAGGCGGAATTGTTATAATACTCCACCCCTTTATTAAAGAATTGTTCGCTCACAGCCATCATATTATTTATGATTTCTGAGTAGTATTCTTTTTTTGTATCTAATTCGAGTGCTTTTTTATAGGATTCATAAGCAATCTGTAAAGCATTGGGGGCTAAATTTTTATATGCAGGTAATGGACTGGTATGTATTTGTAAATAAATATTTCCACGATAAAACCAGGTTTTGGGATCAAGAGCCGTAGCTTCGTTTGTAATACAAGGGTCTATATTGTCTTTAGCCTTGTCTAATTGTCCGTTTTTTAGATAATTAAATGCACTTGTGCGTTTTGCTTTTTGTGCATTTGCCATGGTAATAGATAGCACCACGATCAACAGAATTCCTATTTTTTTCATTTGGATAAAGATTTTATTATAAAATGTTTACAAATTTTGTGCAAAAATAATAAAATGAATGAAAAAATTGCATTTTACATATTATTATTGTCAATAGAAGTTATAGTTAAATCAGAATCAATTACAGGCTCTGAATCACTACCTTCCAATAATATTTCATTTTGTTCTTCTTCATCTATTTCCACTTTTGCCACAGAAGCAATAGCATCTCCATCGCGCAAATTGATAAGCCTGACTCCCTGGGTGGCTCTGCCCATGATGCGTAAGTTTGCTACTGCCAATCGTATAATAATTCCTGATTTATTAATAATCATCAGGTCGTCATTATCGGTTACGTTTTTTATGGAAATCAAAGCACCGGTTTTATCCGTAATACTAATAGTTTTCACTCCTTTGCCGCCACGGTTGGTTACCCTGTAATCGTCAAGATTAGAGCGTTTTCCATAACCATTTTCCGAAACAACAAGGATGTCATATTTTTCGCCCTCTAAGCAAATTAATCCAATCACTTCATCCTGGGCATTTGCAAGGGTTACCCCTCTTACCCCTGTGGCATTCCTTCCCATAGGTCTTACCGTTTTTTCATTAAAACGGATGGCTCTGCCTGAGCGTAATGCCATGATGACTTCGTTTGCGCCATCTGTAAGTTTTGCTTGTAATAATTGGTCGCCTTCATTAACATTGATGGCTATTATTCCATTTTGACGAGGACGTGAATATGCTTCAAGAGAAGTTTTTTTGATAACTCCTTTTTTCGTGGCAAGGATGATATAATTGTTGTTAACGTAGTCATCTTCACTGAGGTTTTTAACATTGATGAATGCCCTTACTTTGTCATCTGGGTCTATGTTTATGAGATTCTGGATAGCTCTTCCCTTGGATGTTTTAGCACCTTCTGGAATTTCGAAAACCCTGAGCCAAAAACATTTACCTTTCTCGGTAAAAAATAACATATAATTGTGCATAGATGCAACATACATGTATTCAACGAAATCTTCGTCCCTGATTTCGCTACCTTTGGCTCCTATCCCACCCCTGTTTTGCCGGCGGTATTCAGACAATAAGGTGCGTTTGATGTAGCCCATATGCGAAATTGTAATTACAACGTTTTCATCTGCAATTGTATCTTCAATCCTAAAATCCCTTGCTGAATATACAATATCAGTTTTGGGCTCATCACCGTATTTTTCTTTTATTTCAAGAAGCTCTTTTTTAATGATATCCATGCGTAAACTTTCATCTGCAAGTACTTGCTGGAGGTATTCAATTTGTTGCAATAATTCCTGATATTCTTCTTTTATTTTGTCTCTTTCAAGTCCAGTTAAACGTTGGAGGCGCATTTCGAGAATTGCTTTTGCCTGAATTTCTGATAATTCGAAATTCAATATTAATCCTGATTTGGCATCTTCCGGAGTTTGACTGGCTCTGATAAGGGCAATTACAGCATCCAGATGGTCAAGAGCTATAAGCAGCCCTTCAAGTATATGGGCTCTTTTTTGCGCTTCGCTCAACTCGTATTTGGTACGCCGTACTACCACTTCATGCCTATGTTCCACAAAATGAATAATCAGATCTTTCAGATTCAGTTGTATAGGTTTTCCTTTTACGAGCGCAATGTTATTTACACTAAAACTGGTTTGTAATGGAGTAAATTGGTATAATTTATTTAACACTACGTTAGTTATAGCATCCTTTTTTAGTTCATACACTATACGCATGCCTGTCCTATCTGATTCGTCCCTGATATCAACAATACCTTCAATTTTTTTATCATTGACCAAGTCGGCAGTTTTTTTAATCATTTCTGCTTTATTCACCTGGTAAGGGATGGACGTAACTATGAGAGAATCTCTGCCATTTTTATCCGATTCTATTTTGCTTTCTCCACGTAAAATGATGCGTCCTCTTCCTGTTTCATAGGCTTCTTTAACGCCATCGTAACCATAAATGATACCGCCTGTTGGGAAATCGGGAGCTTTGATATATTTCATCAATTCGGGTATTGTAATTTCCCGGTTATCAATGTAAGCAATGATACCATCCACAACTTCTTTTAGGTTGTGGGGAGGCATGTTGGTAGCCATACCTACAGCAATTCCCGATGATCCGTTTATGAGAAGGTTGGGAATTTTTGAAGGCAGTACGGTGGGTTCCTTCAAGGAATCATCAAAATTTAATTTAAAATCAACGGTTTCTTTTTCAAGGTCATCAAGAAGTTCTTCTGCAATTTTTTTAAGGCGAGCCTCGGTATAACGCATTGCCGCAGGGTTATCACCGTCAATAGAACCAAAATTTCCCTGTCCGTCAACCAATGGATAGCGCAATGACCAATCCTGAGCCATACGTACCATGGTATCGTAAACGGAAGAATCACCATGGGGATGGTATTTACCTAATACCTCCCCTACTATACGTGCCGATTTCTTATACGAACGATTTGACAGTACTCCCAGTTCATACATTCCGTACAATACTCTGCGATGTACAGGTTTTAACCCGTCTCTTACATCAGGTAAAGCTCTTGATACTATCACCGACATTGAATAATCAATGTAAGCACTCTTCATTTGGTTTTCAATATTTACCTGAATGATTTTTCCACCTTCTTCCATGAGAAATTATAAAATTAAAGCAATCAATATTAAATAGTTATTTACAGTCCGTATATTTTACGAAAGTACAAATTTTTTTGTTATACCCCGTAGTTTATTCAGCAGATTACTAACACCAAAATGTTGAAAATTATTGTAAGTCATCATTTTTAATGTTTTATACCTGCTTTATTTTTGTAAACTATAATAAACAGATACTTTTATCGTAAAACATATATAGTAAAAACCGGGGAGAAATTAAATAGCCTAACTTTGCACTTTAAAACTTTACCGGGAATAACTTGTTATTTTAATGTAAACTAAAAACCATGGAAGCTAAATTTTCTCCAAAAGTCAAAGATATACTGATATATAGTAAAGAAGAAGCTTTACGACTGGGTAATGATGCCATAGGGGTTGAACATTTCATGCTGGGAATTATCAGAAACGGCGAAGGAATTGCTGTTCAATTGCTCAATTATTTAGGTGTGGACCTCGTTGATATTCGAAAAAAAATAGAAAAAACCATTTCTGCGAACAGTTTGCCCGGAGCAAAAAATACCGACGACCTTTCGCTGGTAAAACAAGCTGAACGTATTCTGAAACTTACTTTTCTTGAAGCCAAGCTTTTTAATAGCGAGCTTATTGATACTGAACATCTACTTCTTGCTATTTTAAAAAATGGTGACAATCTTGTATCTAAGTTGATGCAAAAAGAAGGCATCACTTACGAAACCGTAAAAAACGAGTTGAAAACTTTTTCTATAGAACCAAAAACGCCGGGAGACATTATTTCCCGGTCTGAGTTTCCTAAAGAAGGACCCGCAGAAGAAGATCCGGAAGAAGGTGAAAAAAATCCTTTAACATTTCGTAAACCAGGAGATTCAAAGTCGAAAACCCCTGTTCTTGATAACTTTGGCAGAGACATCACCCGTGCTGCCGAAGAAAATCGTCTTGACCCAATAGTAGGACGCGAAAAAGAGTTGGAACGGATAGCCCAGATACTTAGTAGGCGGAAAAAAAATAACCCCATTCTTATAGGCGAACCCGGTGTAGGAAAATCAGCCATTGCCGAAGGGTTAGCTCTGCGGATAGTACAACGCAAAGTATCACGGGCACTGTTTAATAAAAGAATTTATTCTCTCGACTTGGCTTCGCTGGTTGCCGGAACCAAATATCGTGGACAATTTGAAGAAAGGATGAAAGCCGTACTCAATGAATTGGAGAAAAATCGCGATATCATCCTGTTTATTGACGAAATACACACTATTGTTGGCGCCGGTAATGCTTCAGGTTCGCTCGACGCTTCCAATATTTTTAAGCCAGCACTTTCAAGAGGTGAAATTCAATGCATTGGAGCTACCACATTAGACGAATACCGGCAATATATTGAAAAAGATGGCGCTCTGGAACGTCGTTTCCAGAAAATTCTGGTTGACCCCACTTCGCCCGAGGAAACCATCGAAATTCTTCAAAATATAAAAGAAAAATATGAAGACCACCATTTGGTTACTTATACAGACGAAGCTATTAAAGCATGCGTAACATTAACCAATAGGTATATGACTGACAGATACTTACCTGATAAAGCCATTGATGCGTTAGATGAAGCTGGTTCGCGTGTACATATTACTAATATTAACGTTCCTTCTGAAATCATTGAGGTAGAAAACCGCATTGATGAAGTACAGAAAAATAAAACATTGGCTATCAATAGCCAAAAATTTGAAGAAGCAGCTAAATTTCGTGATATCGAAAGAAAACTACAGTCGGAGCTTGAATCAGCCAAAAAAAGATGGGAAGAAACATCCCGTATCAACCGGGAAATTGTTTCTGAAGATAATGTAGCGGAAGTAGTTTCAATGATGACAGGCATACCTATTCACAAGATTGCCCGAAACGAAAGCGAAAAACTTATTCACATGGAAGAAGAACTTGCAAACTCCGTTATAGGACAAGCAGACGCCATTAAAAAGGTAGTAAAAGCAATCAGACGCAACAGAGCCGGATTAAAAGATCCAAACAAACCTATAGGAACTTTTATATTTTTAGGACCCACCGGCGTGGGGAAAACCCATCTCGCCAAAATATTGTCTCAATACCTTTTTGATACGAAAGAAGTTCTCATTCGCATTGATATGAGTGAATACATGGAAAAATTTGCTGTTTCGAGACTGATAGGAGCTCCTCCGGGTTATGTGGGCTATGAAGAAGGAGGACAACTGACAGAAAAAGTAAGGCGTAAACCCTATTCTATTGTTTTGCTGGACGAAATTGAAAAAGCACATCCTGATATTTTTCACCTTTTGCTTCAGGTTTTTGATGATGGCATACTTACCGATAGCTTAGGAAGAAAGGTGGACTTTAAAAATACCATCCTCATCATGACTTCTAATATTGGTTCCCGGCAACTTAAAGATTTCGGACAGGGGGTTGGATTTTCTACTCAGGCAAAAATTTCAGGAAGTGTCGGCTATACGCAAAGTGTTATTGAAAATGCTTTACGTAAAACCTTTGCTCCTGAATTTATCAACCGGATTGATGATGTAATAATTTTTGAATCGCTCGAAAGGGACGATATACATAAAATTATTGATATTGAATTGTCTCACCTGTTTAAAAGAGTACAGTCCCTTGGATTTCAAATGGAAGTTTCAATCAGGGCAAAAGATTATATCCTTGAAAAAGGTTGGGATGCTCAGTTTGGAGCCCGTCCTCTGAAAAGGGCAATTCAGAAATATGTGGAAGATGTTTTGGCTGAAGAAATAATCAATACCAAACTTTCGCCCGGGGATACAATAATCATTGATTATAATGAAGAAAAAGCGGATATGGTAATTTCAGTAGTCCCTTCTCCGGTAAATGAAACGCTCAGCACAAAAGAAGATTAAATTTGTTAATGGAGTTTCCCTACTACTTGTTTTTCTGTAATTCATCAAGCCTGTTTAATCCCTGAATGGCATTAGAATAGTTAATCTCAATTTTTAATGCTTCTTCATAAGCTTTTCGTGCATTGGGATAGTTCCCTATGAGTTCGTTTGCATAACCTTTGTTAAACCAAGCTTCGTAATACTTCGGATCCTTCTGGATGGCTTTGTCGAAATAGGTTATAGCTTCAGAAAAATTAATTAAATATACGAGGTTAATATATCCAATATTGAAATAGGCGTATTTGTAATTGGGATCAATGGCAATAATACGTTTATATGCATCAATAGCCTTATTTTCCATACTATTTTCCTGGCAAAAAAATCCTTTAGCATATAGTGCTTCTATGCTTTGAGGGTTAATTCGCAGGGCATTGTCATAATAAGCAGGAGCCAGTTTACTTTTTTTCAAAGCAAATAAATCGCCTAACTGCATATATGCCTCAAAATGGTTTTGATCTTTTTCAACAGTAGTCTGATAATTTATTATGGCTTTGGAGGTATCGCCCGTTTCAAGAAACGCAAGCCCCTGAAGAAAAAAAGCTTCGGCATTATTTTTATCCATTGTATGGGCTTTATTTAAATAAATAAAAGCCTTGGAATATTCTTTAATAACAAGGTATAACCGGGCTATGCGCAACACCGGCATAATTTCCTGGGGGAATTTATCTATAGTATTTAATAATAAAGTATTAGCTTCTTTAGTTTTTCCACTCATCAAATAAATATCTGATAATAAAATATAATAATTCATTTTTTTATCAAAACCAATAGCTTTGTTTATATCATTTAAAGCTTCATTAAATTTTTCATTTTTAAAGAAATATTCTGCTCTGAGATAATACAAATCCGGGTCGTTTGTTTTTTCATTAATTTGTTTGTTTAACTTTAAAAGTTCAGCAGGAGTTCCTTGTATTGTAGTATTTTTCGACTTATTGGAGTCGTTACAAGCTGAAATAATAATTAATGAAACACCAATTAAAAAAATGAGAAAAGTTTTATACAATACATTGGTTTTATAGAACGGCATAGAAATAATAAATTTGCTTTATCTTAAAAATAATAGTTACAATATGTGGTTACTAAATGGCTTTAAGATTTTCTCTGATAATTTTTTCAAGTTCTTCGGCAAGTTCGGGGTTATCAAGTAGAAGTTTTTTTACGGAGTCTCTGCCCTGCCCCAGTTTAGTTTCGCCATAACTGAACCACGAACCACTTTTTTTAATTACATTAAAATCAACCCCCAAGTCAATAATTTCTCCAATTTTAGAAATTCCTTCGCCAAAAATAATATCGAATTCGGCAGTACGGAAAGGCGGGGCAACCTTGTTCTTTACCACTTTCACCCTTACCCGGTTTCCTACGGCATTATCTCCTTCTTTTAATTGCGTAACTTTCCTGATATCGAGACGAATCGAAGCATAAAATTTTAAAGCATTTCCGCCGGTTGTTGTTTCAGGATTACCAAACATCACTCCAATTTTTTCACGCAACTGATTAATGAAAATGCAACAACATCCTGTTTTGCTGATGGTTCCTGTAAGTTTTCTTAAAGCCTGCGACATGAGTCTTGCTTGTAATCCCATTTTGGAGTCACCCATTTCTCCTTCAATTTCGCTTTTGGGCGTAAGAGCTGCAACAGAGTCAATTACAATAATATCAATAGCGCCCGAACGTATCAAGTTGTCGGCAATTTCAAGGGCTTGCTCGCCATTATCTGGCTGAGAAACAAGTAAGTTATCAATTTCAACGCCCAATTTTCCGGCATAAAACATGTCAAAAGCATGCTCAGCGTCAATAAAAGCAGCAATTCCACCATTTTTTTGCGATTCAGCTATTGCATGCAGGGCAAGAGTAGTTTTTCCGGAAGATTCAGGACCGTAAATTTCGATGACCCTACCCTTGGGCAAACCTCCAACTCCTAATGCAGTATCAAGGGCAATAGAACCTGAAGAAATACATTCCATGGCTTCTACTGCATTGTCGCCAAGTTTCATGATAGTACCTTTTCCATAAGTCTTTTCAAGTTTATCGAGGGTAAGTTGTAGTGCTTTTAGTTTTTCGCTGTTAGCTTCTGCCATATTTTTTAATTTTTAGTTATTAATCTTACTTTATTATCTCTAATTCTTTAACTATCTGTAACGCATGGTTTTTAGTATCCACTTTTGAAATAATACTTTCAATAAATCCGTTTTCTGAGATGATGAAAGTCGTTCGCAAAATTCCCTCATATTCTCTACCCATAAATTTCTTTTTTCCCCAAACACCATATGCCTTGCAAACGTCTTTACTGGCATCGGATAACAAGAGAAATGGAAGGGAATATTTTTGCGAAAATTTTTTATGGGAAACGATGTCATCAATACTTATTCCGATAATTATACAACCTTTTTCGTTAAGGGCACTATAATTATCCCTTAAACTGCAGGCTTCGGCTGTGCAACCTGGAGTATCATCCTTTGGATAAAAATAAAGAATAATTTTTTTCCCTGAAAACGTGCTTAATGAAACACTGTTACCATCATGGTCGTTCAAGGTAAATCCAGGAGCTTTATCGCCAATATTGAGTAGCACGAATATATATTTTGTACAAAATAAGGTATAAATATTTAGAAAAACAATTTTTTTATTTCAAATTGCTAATTGATTATCTGCACTTTATAATAAAATTTCGTTTTTAATACCATTTTGGTAAAAATGGCAGTAATTTTTCAAACCACATTCTCCGCATTTGGGTTTTCGTGCCATGCACACATACCTCCCGTGCAAAATAAGCCAGTGATGGGCTATAGGGATTAAATGATCAGGAATATATTTAACAAGTTGTTTTTCTGTTTGCAGAGGATTTTTTGCCCCAGTTGTCAATCCCAGCCTTGCAGAAACTCTGAATACGTGTGTATCAACGGCTAAAACTGGTTTGTTAAAAATAACCGAAGCAATAACATTGGCTGTTTTTCGCCCTACACCGGGTAAAGTCTGTAAAAGGGTTATATCTGATGGAACTTCACTATTAAACTTGTCAACAAGCGCTTGTGCCATTCCAATTAAATTTTTTGTTTTATTATTTGGGTAGGAACAACTTTTAACCAAATTAAATACAAATTCAGGCTGCGCTTTTGATAGAGCAAGTGCATTAGGCAAATGTTGAAAAAAGAAAGGAGTTATCATATTCACCCGTTTATCGGTGCATTGCGCAGATAAAATGGTGGCAACCAACAACTGATACGGATTTTTATACTGAAGTTCGGTTTCGGCAACCGGCATATTTTTTTCAAAATATTGCAGAATATTTTTAAAATGCTCTGATTTAGAAAGTTTTTTCATTTTTTAATGCAAATTTCAAAAATAAAAAACCGTTTCTTTTCGAAACGGTTTTTAAAGGTTCTAACCATCATAATGCGTTAATTCATCATTAACGATACCGTTCCGGTAGCGGAAGTAGGAAAAACAACCAAAGCACGTGAATAAGCAAGTATATTCCTTATTGTACTTTCTTTTGGCGATTCGGTATCTCCCGTTTCTGTTTTTGATAATGCTTCGTAGCCATCGTGCAGATCATCAGATACTAAACTTACAAAATCCTCAAGAGTAAGAAGTTGCTTCATAGGCAATTGATTTTATTTACAATTCACCTATGTATAACGTGAAGAATCTGTAATTATTTTAGGTCTTGAAAAATTATACTGACAATATAATTTCCTTCTGTTTAATGAGTTTACGAAGGTTGATTAAGGCATACCGCATCCGTCCTAAAGCGGTATTAATACTAACATCGGTTTGCTCGGCAATATCTTTGAAACTCATATCGGAATAATGACGCATAATTAACACCTCTTTCTGTTCAGGAGGAAGCAGGTCGATCAGGCTGCGAACATCTTTTAAAATCTGGTCACCTATCAGTTTGTCTTCGATAGAAGTATCGGATATTTTTGCGCTGTTAAAAATATCGTATTCATCTTTGTTTTCCACAATAGGGATTCTCTTGGCTTTCCTGAAATGGTCAATTATCAGGTTATGTGCTATTCGCATTACCCATTGGATAAATTTCCCTTCTTCCTGGTAAGTACCCGAACGAAGAGTATGGATAACCTTAATAAAGGTATCCTGAAAAATGTCCTCTGCAAGTTCTTTTTCTTTTACAACCATAAGGATGTAAGAGTAAACCTTGCTTTTGTAACGTTGGATTAACTGTTCAAGACTGGAATGATTACCGGATAAATACAAATTAATCAGATCCTGGTCGGAAACTAACTGGTTGCTCATCGTTTTTCCCTTTTTATTGGTTAAAAGGGTAAATGTCTATTCGATAATCTTCCTCCTATTATTATTTACAGTCTGAAACCGTAACGGGTTAATGATTGTTTTTTGATGCAACAAATATACAATAAAAAACATTTAAAACAAATTTCCGTAAATTTTTTTACTCTAATTTTGGAGATGATTTTTAAATAAGAAAAATGTCTGAAAAAGAAATAGATAGAGCTGATCCATCAAAAAATATTATCATTAAAGGAGCGAAAGTTCATAACCTGAAAAACATTTCCCTTGTAATACCCCGCGATAAAATGGTTGTAATTACCGGATTGTCGGGTTCCGGAAAATCTTCCCTTGCGTTTGATACTTTATATGCCGACGGACAACGCCGTTATGTGGAAAGTTTAAGTGCATATGCCAGACAGTTTTTAGGAAGAATGCAAAAGCCTGAAGTAGATTATATTAAAGGAATTACACCTGCTATTGCGATAGAACAAAAGGTAAATACGCGCAACCCACGCTCAACGGTAGGTACTTCTACCGAAATTTATGAATATATCAAATTGCTTTTTGCAAGAATAGGAAAAACAATCTCTCCTGTTTCAGGTGAAGTAGTTAAACAGGACAGTATTAGCGATGTAACTGATTTTATCCTCACATTACCTAATTCCGCCAAAGCAAATATCTATTGTCCTTTAATTTTAAAGGAAGGCAGAACTGCAAAAGAGCAATTGGGAATTATATTACAACAGGGTTTTAACAGGATAATGGTTGGAAACGCTGTTTTCAGAATTGAAGAATTTTTAAAAAACCCTTCTCTGCCCGATGAGCTTTGCTCCGTTGTGATAGACAGAATATTGATAAATAAAGAGGATGACGAACTTCCTTCACGCATTGCTGATTCGGTACAAACTGCTTTTTATGAGGGAGAAGGCACTTGTATGATAGAAGTTACTGATGGAGATAGTATTTACATGAAAACTTTTTCCAACCGTTTCGAAAGGGATGGGCTTCTGTTTGAAATTCCAACAGTGAACTTGTTTGCATTCAATAATCCCTATGGTGCTTGTAAAACCTGTGAGGGATTCGGTAGCGTAATAGGGATAGATGAAGACCTCGTAATCCCCAATAAATACCTTTCGGTTTATGATGAAGCCATTGCCTGCTGGAAAGGCGAAAAGATGAGTGAATGGAAGGATTTATTGGTAATGCATGCCTACAAATTCGATTTTCCTATACATAAGCCTTATTATCAGCTTACAAAAAAACAACAAGAATTAATATGGACTGGTAATCAATATTTTAAAGGATTAAATGTTTTTTTTAAATGGGTTGAAGAACAAAATTATAAAATTCAGTACAGGGTTATGCTTGCTCGTTACCGGGGAAAAACAGTCTGCCCCGATTGCAGGGGAACACGGTTACGGAAAGATGCCGGATATGTGAAAATTAATGGAAAATCGGTTTTCGATATTGTTCTCATGCCCATTAGTTCGGCACTTACATTTTTCAAAAATTTGGAGTTGACACCATTTGAACAAAAGGTTGCCAACCGTTTGCGTATTGAAATCATTAACCGTTTACAGTTTTTATCCGATGTGGGGCTTGATTACCTCACCCTTAACAGAGCTTCTTCTTCATTGTCGGGGGGAGAATCCCAGCGAATAAATCTTGCCACTTCATTGGGAAGCAGCTTGGTGGGTTCAATGTACATTCTCGATGAGCCAAGTATTGGGTTACATTCCCGCGATACTCATCGGCTTATTTCCGTACTAAACCAACTAAAAGATTTGGGAAACTCGGTTATTGTAGTTGAACATGATGAGGAAATAATCAAAGCTGCCGACCAAATAATTGACATTGGTCCTTTGGCAGGCTATCAGGGGGGCGAGGTCGTTTTCCAGGGAAATTTTAATGAACTCATAAAATGCAAAACAAGCCTCACCGCCCGCTACCTTACAAATAGCGAGTGTATCCCCCTACCCTCTTTTCGCAGAAAATGGACAAACTTTATTGAATGTGCAGGTGCACGCGAAAATAACCTTAAAAATATTAATGTAAAATTTCCCTTAAATACTTTAACCGTTGTTACCGGAGTAAGCGGTTCCGGCAAAACATCATTGGTTAAAAAAATTCTCTACCCTTCTTTAAAGAAATATTTGGGAGGATATGGTGAAAAAACCGGGAAATTCGATTTGCTAAAAGGAGATATTCATCTTATTTCTTCGGTTGAAATGATTGACCAGGACCCCATTGGCCGTTCTACACGCTCGAACCCGGTAACTTATGTAAAAGCTTATGATGATATCCGGGAACTTTTTTCCCAACAGCCGCTCTCCAAATCGAGGCTTTACAAGCCGGGATACTTCTCATTCAATATCCCTGGTGGCAGGTGCGAAGAATGTATGGGAGAAGGCATTGTAAAAATTGAAATGCAGTTTATGGCAGACATTTATCTCACTTGCGACAGTTGCGGAGGAAAACGATTTAAAGACGAAGTTCTTGATGTAAAATACAATGGAAAAAATATCAGCGAAATTCTTGACATGACCATAACAGAAGCTGTTGATTTTTTTAATGCAGAAACGAAAAAAAATTCACTACTGAAAAGTATTTTAACTAAAATGCAACCACTTATTGATGTTGGTTTGGGCTATTTAAAAACCGGACAAACATCCAATACCCTTTCTGGGGGCGAAGCGCAACGTATTAAACTTGCATACTTTCTTGCAAAAGGCGTAGCCGATTTGCCGGCACTTTTTATCTTTGATGAACCCACAACCGGATTACATTTTCACGATATTAGTAAACTTTTGGCTGCATTTAATGCATTACTTGCTAAGGGACATTCTATTGTGGTAATCGAGCACAATCCGGAAATTATCAAGTGTGCCGACTGGATTATTGACCTGGGACCCGAAGGAGGCGAAAACGGAGGAAAAGTAGTTTTTGAAGGGATTCCCGAAGATTTAATCCATTGCCCTGGTTCATATACAGGTAAATACATGTTTCAAAAACTGAGCTGAATTTTTCGATTATGCCTGCTTTGCAACGGCCTTAATCTATGTTTTATCTCGAATATGATTCCTCTAAAGTCGCTTTATTTTACCTTGTACAAAATCTGAAGAAATAAATTTTTATTTTATTGATACACAAGTAGAAACAGAGTATTTGCTAAAAAATGGGAGCAGTAATGGTTTTGAAAAAAAAATTTATAGTATATTTGAAAAAAGTTTGAATTATTCGGATGAAAAAAGAAAATGGATTAACGAATGGTAATAAAATATGGGAAATAAATTAGATCAAGAATTTCTTTCTCAGGCTATCGCGATAGCGATAGACAATATTCGCCAGGGAAAAGGCGGTCCTTTTGGAGCAGTAATAGTAAAAGATGGGAAAATAATTGCTACAGGTGCAAACTATGTAACTACCCAAAATGATCCTACAGCCCATGCTGAGATTACTGCAATAAGAAATGCCTGCAAAGCCCTTGGCTCCTATCAACTAACAGATTGTATTATTTATTCAAGTTGTGAGCCATGTCCGATGTGCCTTGGTGCCATTTATTGGGCAAGACCGGCAAAAATAGTTTATGCTTCTACCCGCTGGGATGCTGCAAACGCAGGTTTTGACGATTCTCTTATTTACAATGAAATAAATATTCCCATTGCAAAGCGGAAAATACCTACAGTTTATATTAAAATAGAAGAAACTAAAAAATTGTTTTATGAATGGGGAAAAATGGAAAAAACAGAATATTAGATTTGTTTGTAACCTAATTTTTCAATTTTTTGCAACCATTATTCCTTTTTATTTTCTTTTGAATGTTTAACAGAACCTATTGAGGCTATTTTTACTGGGTTTACTCCGCAAAATTGTAATATGACCTTTTCTCTGTTTTTGTCATATGGACACCCAAAATCAAAATCCAAAAACTATAATATATTGTATTTGTGAAATGTAAAATTTATATCAAAAAATATGACGAAAACAGGCAAAATTTTAGTTTTTAAAATTTAGAAAAAATAGATTTGTACGTTCTTTAATTTATATTTTCAGTTTTTTAAAAGCTTCAATATTAGTGGGAAAAATATCAAACAAATTTCCCCGTGTCATGATTAAAATTCTATTTTTGCATCTCTTAACGTATTTTGCATGGAACTAAAATTAACCAAGCCCATCGTTTTCCTCGACCTTGAAACAACAGGAATTAACGTAACAACCGACCGTATAGTTGAAATTAGCATCATTAAAGTGAATATTAATAACTCAACAGAAACAAGGACCCAACTTATCAATCCTACTATTCCAATACCTAAGGTAGTTACGGCTATTCATGGAATAAGCAATGAAGATGTGAAAGATTGTCCTACTTTTGCTGAAGTGGCTCATTCTTTTGCTCAATTTATTGGTAATGCCGACCTTGCAGGCTATAATTCCATTAAATTTGATATTCCATTACTCATGGAAGAATTTTTACGTGTTAATGTGGATTTCGATATGAAAGGACGCCGCATTGTGGATGTACAAAATATTTTCCATAAAATGGAACAACGTACACTTAGCGCTGCCTATAAATTTTACTGTGGGAAAACCATCGAAAACGCCCATAGAGCTGAAGCCGATGCCATGGCAACTTACGAAATTTTAAAAAGTCAGCTCGATATGTATGAGGGGAAAAGCTTTATTGATAGCAGAACCAAAAAGGAACAACTTATTATTAACGATGTGAAAGCATTGCACGACTTTTCCTATTATTCAAAAAGTGCCGACCTTATCGGGCATATTATCTATGATAATGATATTGAAATATTCAATTTTGGAAAACATAAAGGGAAACCTGTTAGTGAAGTGTTTAAAACAGAACCTGCATATTACGACTGGATGATGAAAGCCGAGTTCCCTCTTTACACCAAAAAAGTGATTACAGCAATTAAACTACGTGGTTTTAATAATAACTCTGTAAATGTGGACTAAACAATGAAAATCATCTGTGTTGGAAGAAACTATCTGGAGCACGCCCACGAAATGCGGGCTCAGGTACCCGAACTTCCGATGTTTTTTTGTAAACCCGATACGGCTCTGTTACGCAATAACCAACCCTTCTTTTATCCTGATTTTTCGAGTGAAATTCACTACGAGGTGGAAGTTGTAATTAAAATATGTAAGCTGGGAAAATCTGTATCAGAAAAGTTTGCATCTAATTATTATAATCAGGTGGGTTTAGGTATTGATTTTACAGCCAGAGATATACAACGGAATTGCAAAGAAAAAGGTATGCCCTGGGAAATTTCTAAAGCCTTCGATGGATCAGCAGCCATCAGTCCATTTTTGCCATTAGAAACAATCCCCAACCTAAATTCCATGAATTTTCGGCTTGATATCAATGGAAAAATGGTACAAACAGGTAATACTTCCGAAATGATTTTTCGCTTTGATACCATTGTTTCCTATATATCACAATTTATTACCCTGAGAACCGGTGACCTGATTTTTACCGGAACGCCTGCAGGCGTAGGCCCCGTATTTATCAACGATTTACTTGAGGCTTATCTTAACGATAAAAAAATGCTTCGTTTTCGGATTAAATAATCCGATTTGCACACACAAAACAAATTGCTGGTAATTATAAAACAAATGATAAGCTAACCCGTTATTTTATACTCTATAATACTTCAAACAAACGTGCAAGCTGAAAAATCAATCATAAAAATCCTTTTTACCTATGCAATTTTCTGGTTGTTGTTTTTTGTAATTGCCCGTAGTATCTTTTTTATATACTTTGCATCACATCTGAATGCAGATTCCATCAGGTTTTCTGAGGTGTTATTATCCTATTTATATGGTTTTCGTCTCGACATAACCACAATCAGTTACCTTTTAGTCTTTCCATTTTTTACAATTGTAATTCAATCATTTACATCTAAAAAATTTTATCAACCTCTTACCCGTTTCTACATATTTTTGTTCATTGTGTTATTTTCGTTGCTATATACCGCCGAACTGGGCACGTATGAAGAATGGCTTACCAAACTCCCCTATAAAGCACTTAATTACCTCAGGCATCCTGCTGAAATAGCAGGATCAGCCTCAACATTACAGTTTTTCTCTCTCATTTTCTTTTTTCTGTTACAGTCCATAATTTTTATAGGATTATACTTACGATTTTTTGAAAAAAAGTTTCCCCAACAAAAACCTAATTACATTGTCAGGGTACTAATTCTCTCCATATTTCCTGTTTTTATTTTATTAGGAATCCGGGGGGGGGTACAACAAATACCTGTTAATCAAAGCCAATCATACTTTTCAAAACATAATATCCTGAATATAGGTGCAGTAAACTCTGCGTACAGCTTTTTCCACAGTGTGTATGAAAACATCAAAAATATTAACCAGAACCCATTTGCATTTTACGATGAGAAGGAAGCTACTAAAATTGTAAAACAGATAAACACCCCATTATGCGACACAACACTGAAGGTTCTGAAAACACAGCGTCCGAATATAATTCTTATTATTCTCGAAAGCTGGTCGGCTGACCTGATAGAGCAATTGGGTGGGAAACCCGGTATTACTCCTTGTTTTAACAATTTAATGAAAGACGGTATTTTATTTACTAAAGTATTTTCCAGCGGAACCCGTAGTGAACAGGGAATGGCGTGTATTTTAAGCGGTTTCCCAGCACATCCCTTATCTTCTATTACCGTTCAGCCCGATAAATTTGTCAAACTTCCAGGAATCAACAAGGAGTTAAAAAAAGTGGGATATTTTTCTTCTTTTTATTTTGGCGGACAACTCATTTATGGAAATATGAAAGGGTACATAATGAGTAATCGTTTTGATAAAGTTACAGAAATATATGATTTTAATAAAGAAAAAAACATAATTTATGGCAAGCTGGGTGTTCACGATGAGTTTTTGTTTAACCGTGTAATAAAAGATTTAGAATACCAAAAAGAACCTTTTTTTACTGTAGCTTACACTCTTTCAACCCACTCCCCTTACGATCAACCCATGAAGGATACCATACTGTGGGGTGGAAAAATGAAAGGGTACTTGAATGCAGCATATTATACGGATAAATGCATCGGAAACTTCATAGAAAAAGCTCGTAAACAACCTTGGTTTAAAAATACTTTATTTGTTTTTGTTGCCGACCATGGGCATCCTACATACAGAAAATGGCATCCTTTTTCACCTAATTTTTTTCATCTTCCCTTATTCTTTTATGGGGATGTAATTAAAGATGAGTTTAAAAATACAAAAATCTCTCACCTCGGAACACAATACGATATAGCCTCTACCCTATTGCCCTTATTAGGTTTGGATGATTCTGCCTTCCGTTGGAGCAAAAATCTGTTAAACCCTTGCTCTCCACAATATGCTTACTTTGCATTTGAAGAAGGTGTAGGATGGATAAGACCAAAAGGGTACTTTGTTTATGATAAAAAAACAGATAGATTTTTCTTTCTTGAAATCAATAAAAAAGATATTGAATATTACAATCGTCTTATAAAAGAAGGAAAATCTTACCTTCAGGAGGTATTCCAAGCATATATGCAGTACTAAAATAAAAAAGCCTCCAATTTTTGGAGGCTTTTTTATCATTAATATTTTTTTATTTTACTTCCAGTAATTCCACATCAAAAACCAAGGAAGAATATGCAGGAATATCATTTCCCATTGCCCTTTCACCGTATGCTAATTTTGAAGGAACAATCAATGTAGCCTTTCCACCTACTTTCATCTTGGCAATGGCTTCATCCCAACCGGGTATCACTTCTCCTTTTCCCAACGTGAATTCAAAGGGTTGTTTGCGGTCGAGTGAAGAATCAAATTTTTTACCATTAAAAAGTTTGCCGGTATAGTGCACCTTCACTTTTTTACCTGCAGATGCTTGTGCTCCGGTACCTTTTTTTGTTTCAATGTAATATAAACCACTGGCTGTGGGTTTTGTGGTAATTTTATTATCTTTCAAATATTTGTCGAGCAAAACAGTTTCCTGGGATTTCAGTTTATCACTTTCTATCTGTGCTTGTTTTTGTTTTTCTGCCATTTCTTTTTCATAAGCAGCTTTCGTGCGAATTTTTACAACTTCAATATCATAAAGAAGGGGGGAAAAAGGAGGAATTATTCCTTGTCGTCCCTGTTCACCAAATGCAAGTTTGGAAGGAATAATAAGTTTGGCTTTGCCTCCTTGTTTCATCATCCCTATGGCTTCGTCTGAGCCTGCATTATCCATTTTTTTACCATATTCCAGTTCTACAGGTTGCCCCTTGTCGTAAGTAGAAAAAATAGGAGTGCCATTTAAAAATTTAATGGCGGCATGTATCGTTACCATATCGCCAATTTGTGGCAAGTTTCCATTTCCCGCCTTAGTTTCCATATAGTACAAACCATCTGCTGTGGGATTTACAGTAATCTTATTATCTGTAACATACTTAGCAATATCCTCAGTTTCTTTTTTACTTAATTGTTCATTTTTTATTTTAGTTTCTTTTTCCAACTGTTCTTTGGTTTGAACTTTTAATAATTTTACATCAAAATAAAGAACGCTATTGCTATCAATCATCGGTGGACGTGAAGGATATCCTGCTGTTTTAATAAAAAACGAATCCGCATTAATAATAAAAGAAGCACTATCACCAACATGCATTAAAGCAAGCGCCTCAAAAATATCTCCTTTATAATCAGATTTTTTCATCGGAAGCCTCATGGGTTCCGGATTGTTTTTGCTATCAAATAAAACAGTATCTTTTGTACGGTAAACAAGTTTTAAAGTAAGCACATCACCTTCTTTGGGTTGTATGGAGTCTTTATTTTTAGTATAAAACTTGTAATATAACCCGTTAGAAGTTTTCTTAAACCCGGGGTACTTTGAACAGGCAAACAATACCAACGCCAAGACAGGCAAAATTGATAAAACACGGTTAATTTTCATATTCTTATTATAATTTATTGGTTTTCTTTTAATTCAACAAGTTCAATATCATATATCAAGGTAGCCTTAGGGGGAATTTTATCTCCATCGCCTACCAATCCAAAAGCAAGGTGCGAAGGTATAATAAATTTTGCTCTTTCCCCTAATCTGAGTAATAAGATTCCTTCTTCGATACCACTTTCTACGCCCCCCCTTCCTATTAAAAATTCTTTACAACCCAAGTCGTCAGAGGTATAGCATAATTCACCGCTCATTAAATGTACCGAATATGCTATCCGGGCTATTTTACCGATTTCAGCTTTTTCTCCGTTTCCTTTTTTGTAAATAAAAAACCGCAAACCTGTACCCGTAGTGGTCATACTCCATTTGTGTCTCTGAATATATTCATTAATTTTAAGGTCTTCATTTTTAACCAATTTTTTATTAACATTAATTAATGGATCTTTTAATAATGCAGGATTTGTGTTTCCGTCATGCTGTTTCTGCCTGTAACAAGAGTTACAAACCAAAAGCAGAGTAAATAATGCTAATAAAAATCTGTTTTTCATTGTTTTATTCACAAACACACGTAAGTTGTTGTTTATATGCAGGTAATAACGATTCAAAATATTGTAATGTTTCCGAGAACGATAATTCGGAATCAGCGCCTGCTGCATTAGCATGTCCACCTCCTTTAAAATGTTTATTGGCAAATTCGTTAACCTTAAAATTTCCTTTCGATCGAAGCGACAACCGTACTATATTTTCTTTTTCAGTGAATAACACTGCAAAATTAATACCGCTTATTGCCAATGCATAATTAACCACTCCTTCCGTATCGCCTACCTGATAATCATATTTTGCTAAGTCATCCTTTGACAAATAAATGTAAGCTGTGCCCAGTTCCTTATTTACTACAAGCCTTTCTTTTAAGCAGAAACCTAATAAACGCATTCTGTCTTCTGAATACGTATCATACACTAATTGGTGTATCTTTTCACCGTTGATTCCAAGTCTGAATAACTGCGCAATTAACCTGTAGGTTTTTTCATAATTACATGAATAACTAAACGAACCCGTGTCGGTCATTATTCCGGTATAAATGCATTCAGCAATTTCTTTATTAATTAATTCATCCTTTTCCAATTGAAATATAAAATCATATACAAGTTCGGAAGTTGAAGAAGTATTTATTTGTGAGAAAATTATGTCGAATTCATCTTCAGGATATGGATGATGATCTATCATGATACGAAAAGCAGATGAGGTTTTGATAATACTTCCCAATTTTCCTATTCTTGAAAGTGCATTAAAATCAAGGCAAAATATCACATTGGCACTATTTACTATTTCTTCAGCTCCTAATTTATTATTCTCGTAAATAATAATTTTTTCAGAACCAGGCATCCATGTATAAAACGAAGGAAAATCATTAGGTAAAATTATATGTACAATATACTGTTGTTCCTTGAAAAAGTGATACAAAGCAAGCGAAGCCCCCACTGCATCACCATCAGGATTAGAATGGCTAACAATAAGTATCCGTTTTGCACTTGATATTTTTCGGTTGATGGTTAATAATTGAAATTTATTTAACATAAAAATATATAAAATTCACTTTTTGAAAAAATAAGAATTATAGTGGCAAAATTAAAAAATAGTTTTAACTTTACATGAAATTGTAACTATGTTGCCTATGAGTGGAAATAAAACATTTACAATAATAAAGCCCCTCGCAGTACAAAAAGGGTTTATTGGTCCGATATTAAATAAGATTAATGAAGCAGGTTTTCGAATTACTGCAATGAAATTCATTAAATTAACTCAGGAAAGTGCATCTGATTTTTATGCTGAACATATGGGTAAACCTTTTTATGAGCCATTAATAAATTTTATGTCTTCTGCTCCTGTTGTAGTAGCAATTCTTGAAAAAGAAAATGCTGTGGAAGAATACCGTAAATTAATCGGCAGCACCGATCCTGCAAAAGCAGCCGTAGGGACAATTCGTAATCTATATGGTACTACTTTACAACAAAATGCAGTACATGGTTCTGACTCTGATACCAATGCAGAAAGAGAATGCAATTATTTTTTCTCTTGCATTGAAAGATTTTAGGGAAGGTCTATCCTTTTAAAAATTCCTCAAATGTTTGATCAGAGTAGAAAAGTATAATTTTTTTTACCTTTCTATCATTTTCTTCTTTTAATGATAATCCTTCTCTTAGTTCTAAGGGGGTGGTAATAAATTCATTTGTTATTTCTTCTTTTTTTACAGTACCCTCTATATTTGTATTTTCTGACTTAGTGAATGAAGTAGGGTTTTCTTTTGTTGGAAATTTATCTTCCTGTTTTTGTTCCATTGTAGAAAACAAATCTTGTTCACTAATTGGCATAGATTTTTCTGTCCATTCTTCAATTGTAGTTTTTTCATTTGTATTTACATTCGGGCTCGTCTGCAATTTAATCATAGCACCTGTACCAAAAAGTAACCAATTTGTATCAACCTCTGGAAACCGTTTTAAAATCCGTTGTACAAATTCAAGACTCGGTTTATTTCTCCCTGTTAAAACGTGTGACATGCTTGAACGTTGAATGCCGATTTCGTCTGCAAATTGTGAGGAGGTCATATTTGCAGTTTTTATAAGTAATAGTATTCTTTCAATCATTTTAATAATGTATCTAATTGTTTACAAACATAAACATAATTTAAATACAAAACCAAAACTACGAATTTTACATTTACATTTATATTTACATTTGTACTTATTTAAACTTTTAATGAAATTAAATCATTATATAATACAATTATTAAGATTTTTAATATATTTTAATACATAATTTTCTAATATTTATTTTTTAATCATAATTATTCAATATTTACTTCATACAATTATATATATATAACTGATTTATTGCATTTAAAACTGTTAAAATAAAATATTCGATATAATTTTTAATGATTTACATATGTATTATATAATATCATGAATACACATATGTGTATTTTATTTATATTCAATTAAATGTATAATTGTTAATTTTACAAATTACATACGTGAATGATTATGTATTACATATGTAATATAACTTTTTGACTATTTTCTACATTTAGACATTTCATAAATTACATTTCTCCCTTAACTACTAATAATTTTTTAATTATAATGAAATAAATATTTCCCATTGCAAAGCGGAAAATACATACAGTTTACATTAAAATAAAAGAAACCAAAAAATTGTTTGATGAATGAGGAAAAATGGGGAAAATAGAATATTAGATTTGCTTATTACCTAATTTTTAAATTTTTTGCAACCATTTTTCCCTTTTATTTTCTTTTGAATGTTTAACAGTACCTATAGAGGTTATTTTTACTGGGTTTACCCCACAAAATTGCAATATGCCTTTTTTCATTGCATTATGCCCAGGTTGTTTTACAAAAAAACAATAATAAAAAGGAGGCGAGTCCATAGTAACTATAAGTCGTGCTGTTTTTCCTTTGAGATATTTATCCTACCATGGAGAATTTTCCCGGTATTTGAAGGCAAAACCCGGTAAAAAAGTCCGGTCAATAAATCCTTTTAGTAAAGCCGGAAAAGTAGTTCAGATCAAACTTTAAATCTTTTAATTCCAGTATTCTTACGTCTGCTCCTGCTTTTTTAGCAGATGACAAATATGTTTCAGCTATGAGATGACAAAAACGGCGTAATGGACATTTTTGATGCTGTTTATTTTCATGATTTTTTATTCACCTTGTGTTTAATTTAATAGTTTTGTTTATCAAGTAAGCGGAAGCAGGCTCTGCT
>JALOCA010000036.1 GCA_023227965.1 Lentimicrobiaceae bacterium
TAGCGCAAAACTGAGAGCAGCAATAAAAATATGATAGCAAATACCCTTAAACAGGACATACCACAGGAAACTGTGTCTGAAAAAAAAGTACCCAAACCGAAAAAAGAAAAATCTTTCGGCAAAACTGCACACAGCATTATTGACGGTACTATCATCACACGAGAAGAGATTTCCAGACATCTTCCTTTCCTGTTTTTTTTAACCCTACTTGCCATTATTTATATAGCCAATAGCTACAGAGCACAGAAAGTGGCTTACTCTATCGGAAAATTAAAAAATGAATTGCATCAACTCAGATACGAATATATTGAAACACAATCAAATTTAAAAAACATGAGCCGTCAGTCAGAAGTGGTGAAAGAAATAGCCAATACCGGATTAAAAGAAGCCAAAACACCGGCTATTGTGCTCACGCCAGATAAAAAAACAAACCGCGAATAAAATTTTAAAAAGTAAAACAGTGGGTGATAAAAGGGAAATATTAAAACGAATAATTACTATCTATATCATAGTAATTGCTATTTGTTTGGGTATTTTTGCCAAAGTAGTTTATATTCAAGTAGCTGAAGGAGATTATTGGGAAAAAATCGCCAAAAAACAAACTTTTCACCAAGACACCCTTTTTGCAGTCAGAGGCAATATTTATTCAGATGATATGCAATTGCTGGCAACTACCGTGCCTATTTTCGACATCTCCTGGGATGCAAAAGTGGTACACGACACTGTCGTTCAAAAATATATAGACGGTTTAGCAGATAGCCTTGCAAGCATTTTCCCTGAAAAAACGAAATCGGAGTATAAAAAAATGCTCAAGGATGCAAAAAAAATACAAAAACGCGATCTGAAAATCCGGAATAAAGTAAATTATGATGAATATAACCGGTTGAAAACCTTCCCCATTTTTTGTAACGGACGTAACAAGGGAGGATTGAAAGCCGACCAGCGAATGCAACGAAAATATCCGTTCAATACTCTGGCATACAGAACTATTGGCTGGGATAAAGAAGAAAACAAGAACGATGTGGGGCTCGAAGGTACTTACAGCAAATACCTTCAGGGGAAAAACGGCAGGCGTCTTGTAAAACGTATTTCTAAAGGCATTTCCATACCGGTTAATGACGAAAAAAAAATAGATCCGCAAAATGGTAAGGATATTATTTCAACTTTAGATGTTAATATTCAAGATGTAGCAGAAAGCGCCCTGAAAAATTGCCTAGACACCAACAATGCTGATTGGGGTTGTGCTATTTTGATGGAAGTAGCTACAGGACACATCAAAGCTATCACTAATCTTAAACACGAAAAAGACGGTTCATATAAAGAAACGTACAACTTTGCCATAGGGCGCAGAATGGATCCCGGTTCCACTTTTAAGTTGATATCTGCTATAATTGTTTTGGAAGAAGGCAAATACGATACCGGTACCCTGGTGAATACCGGGAGAAAAATATTTGATGGCAAATTAGTAGAAGATTCACATCCTGAAGGTTATGGTATGGTATCTCTAAAAAAAGCTTTTGAAAAATCTTCCAATGTAGGTTTAGCTGAAGCTGTGGTGAATACTTTTGGCAATAACAGACGAAAAATTAACTCCTATTTCGATAAACTGCGGGTAAACAAGCCTTTAGGATTAGAGTTATCGGGCGAGCCTAATCCTAATTATATAGATCCTAAAAATAACCTGCCCCGTATGGCTTTTGGTTATGGTGTGGAAATGACACCTTTGCAAATTCTTACCTTTTATAATGCCGTGGCTAACAATGGCAAAATAGTTAAACCTATGTTCGTTACGGACATCATGCAATCCGGTCAGGTTATTGAACACAAACCTACCGTGGTGTTAAAAGAAAAAATTTGCTCGGATGCAACTTTAAAAAAGATAAAAATAATGCTGGAAGGAGTGGTTTTGCACGGTACTGCACGCCGTATGAAAAACAATCAATATCCCATTGCCGGCAAAACTGGTACAGCCAAAATTTTAGAAGGTGGAAAATACATCCAGGAGTACAATGCCTCGTTTGTGGGATATTTCCCTGCTGATAACCCCCGGTATTCGTGTATAGTACTCATTAGCCGTCCTAAAAAAACTTTAAAATACGGAGCAGAACTTTCAGCTCCTGTTTTCAGGGAAATTGCCGACAGGGTGTATGCTACCCGGCTCAAAGGAATTGCCCGTACAAATGTTAAACGTGTAAATACAAAAGCAAGTGTACCTGATTCCTATGCAGGAAAATCAAAAGAAATTGAAACACTTTTTTCATTCCTTCAATACCCTTTGGCTACTAACCAAAACAGTAGCACATGGCTGGTAAACGAAAAAGGAAATGTAAAAAATATTGTTTGTAAGAAAGGAGTGGTTCCGGATGTGCAGGGACTAACAGCCAAAGATGCCGTTTATTTGATTGAAAAAGCAGGTTTAAATGTAAAACTAAGCGGAAATGGAAAAGTAAATAACCAGATTCCTGCCCCGGGAACAGTAGCAATAAAAGGAAATATTGTAACCCTCACTTTGGGTACAATTACTTCTACCATGAGAACAGTTACCACCGACAGCATCCCTGAAACATCCTTAACCACAACACAAAAAGTCAAAACAATAGTAAAACAACCTCCTTCCCAACCTAAAAAAACCGAGCAGAAAAAAAACAAAACACAGGCTATTAAGAAAAAAACTGAAAAGAAAACCATTATAAAAGATACGTTTTGAAAATATTAAAAGACATATTATATAAAACGGGTATTGTCAGCCTCGAAGGTTCCGGCGATAAAATTATTCAATCTGTATGCTTCGATTCGGCAGCCGTTAACAAAGGCAGTCTTTTCGTTGCCATTAAGGGCGGCAAACACGACGGACATTCATATATTTTACAAGCCATTGAAAATGGTGCTTCTGCAATAGTTTATCAAAATGATACAGGAGAAAAAATAAACGGAATTACTTACATTCGCGTATCCGATAGCAGCTATGCTTTGGGAATAATCGCTTCCAACTTTTACGACAATCCCTCTTCAAAACTAAAACTTGTTGGAATTACAGGAACCAATGGCAAAACAACCTTTGTAACCCTGATGTATCAGTTGTTCAAAACACTTGGATATAAAACAGGCTTACTTTCCACCATCCGGATTTTAATTGACAACAAAGAAATCCCTTCTACCCACACTACTCCCGATGCAGTACAAATTAACCGGATTTTGAATGAAATGGTACAATTAGGTGTTAGCCATTGCTTTATGGAAGTTAGCTCACATGCCATTGTGCAACATCGCATTGCAGGGTTGGTATTTACTGGTGGGGTCTTTTCAAATATTACCCATGACCATCTTGATTTTCACAACACCTTCAGCGAATACATTAAAGCCAAAAAAATATTTTTCGACCTGTTGCCGGCAGAGGCTTTTGCATTGACAAACAGCGACGATAAAAATGGAAAAGTGATGTTGCAAAATACGAAAGCTGCAAAAAAAACTTATTCCTTAAAAATGATGTCTGATTTTAAATGCAAAATCCTCGAAAACCAATTCGAAGGCTTGCAGTTGCAAATTGACGGAAATGATGTATGGTGCAGGTTAGTAGGCGAATTTAATGCATATAATCTACTCGCCGTGTATGCAACTGCAATTTTGCTTGGTGAAAATCAAGCCGAAGTGCTTACCGCATTGAGCATCCTGCAGCCGGCAGAAGGTCGCTTCGATTTTTTCAAAAGTAAAGAAGGAATAATAGCCATCATTGATTATGCCCACACGCCCGATGCCCTGCAAAATGTTTTACAAACAATAAATGACATCAGAGAAGGTAACGGAAAACTGATTACAGTAGCTGGTGCCGGAGGCGACCGCGACCGCAGCAAGCGCCCAATTATGGCTGCAATTACGTGTAATTTAAGCAATAAAGTTATCCTTACATCCGATAACCCCCGCTCAGAAGATCCCGCAGAAATAATCCGGGAAATGTACATGGGCGTTGACAAAATTCATGAAAAAAATGTGCTTTCAATCGTTGACAGGCGTGAAGCCATAAAAACTGCCTGCACTTTGGCTACACCGGGCGACATTATACTTATTGCGGGAAAAGGACACGAAAAATACCAGGAAATCAAAGGTGTAAAATACCATTTTGATGATAGGGAAATATTGAAAGAGTTTTTAAACGAAGAAATTCAATTATAAAAAGTCGAGCCATGTTTTATTATGTGTTTACATACCTTGATAAAGTCTGGGATTTTCCAGGAGCCGGAATGTTCCACTATATTTCGTTTAGGGCAGCACTTTCAATTATTACTTCGCTTACTATTTCGTTACTTTTTGGTAAACGGCTTATTAACTATTTGCAAAGAAAGCAAGTAGGCGAAACCATCCGGAATCTGGGACTGGAAGGTGAAAAAAACAAAGCTGGCACACCTACCATGGGTGGGCTTATCATTCTTGGTGCAATAGTAATTCCTACGCTTCTATTTGCCAAAGTGCTAAATATTTACATAATTCTTATCCTCGTTTCTACCCTGTGGCTCGGAATGATTGGCTTCCTCGACGACTACATTAAAGTTTTCAAAAAAGAAAAAAAAGGGCTTGCCGGTAAATTTAAAATTTTAGGACAAATCGGTCTGGGTTTAATTATCGGTGCTACCCTTTACTTCCACGAAGGAGTGGTAATCAGAGAAAAAGCAAAAGACCAGGGATATGTACAAACTACTAAAGCCCTGAATATTGAAAATGCAAAAGAAGCCCCTGGCTTTTTTGAAAAAGTCCCCGTGAAATCTACCAAAACAACCATTCCTTTCATTAAAGGACATGAATTTGATTATGCTGCTCTGATATCTTTCTTGGGTAACAATTACGAAAAATGGGCTTACTTGGTATTCATACCCATTGTTATTCTTATCATTACCGCTGTATCAAACGGCGTCAATATTACCGACGGGCTCGACGGGCTTGCCACCGGCACATCGTCTATCGTTGGTCTCACCTTAGGCATTTTGGCTTACGTTTCCGGTAATATATTTTTCGCAAATTATTTGAATATCATGTATATTCCTAATACAGGAGAATTAGTGGTATACGTGAGTGCCTTTGTAGGTGCCTGCGTAGGTTTTTTATGGTACAACACATATCCTGCACAGGTTTTTATGGGTGATACTGGCAGTTTGTCGCTGGGGGGCATCATAGCCGTTTTTGCCATCATGATACGTAAAGAATTACTTATTCCAATTTTATGCGGAATTTTTCTTATGGAAAATCTATCGGTAATGATGCAGGTTAGCTGGTTTAAATATACGAAGAAAAAATTTGGAGAAGGTAAACGGATTTTCAAAATGGCACCCTTGCATCACCATTATCAATTGAAAGGGTATCCGGAGCCTAAAATCGTGCAACGATTTATGATTATTGGAATTATGTTGGCTGTATTTACAATTATAACATTAAAAATAAGATAATTAATATGAAAGAACGGATTGTAGTCATCGGTGCTGGCGAAAGCGGAACAGGTGCAGCCGTTCTTGCAGTAAAAAAGAATTACGAAGTCTTTGTCTCCGACAAAGGTTCTATCAAAGAAAATTACAAAAACGTTCTTTTAAATAATGCAATAGAGTTTGAGGAAAACGGACACGACAGCAAAAAAATTCTGACTGCAGATTGGGTAATAAAAAGTCCGGGTATCCCAGAAACACTTCCCTTACTGCAATTGATTCGCAATAAAAATATTCCGGTAATATCGGAAATCGAGTTTGCAAAGAAGTTTACAAATGCTTTTACAATTTGTATTACAGGAAGTAACGGAAAAACTACCACCAGCCATCTTATTTACCATATTCTGAAAAATGCAGGTTTCAACGTAGGATTGGCAGGTAATGTCGGAAATAGTTTTGCTATGGAGGTAGCTACTCGGAATTATGACTACTACGTTTTAGAAATTAGCAGCTTCCAGCTTGATGGGATGTTCAATTTTAAAGCGGATATTGCTATTTTACTGAATATTACTCCCGACCATCTCGACAGATACGAAAACAGTTTTGACAAATATGCTGAATCCAAGTACAAGATTTTACAAAACCAAAGTATCCACGATGCTTTTATTTACTGTGCTGATGATGAGATTATACTGAAAAAACTCTATTCAAAAAATATAAGTTCACAACTCTTTTCTTTTTCGCTTTCGGGTGAAAAAAGGGAAGGTGCTTATTTGACAAATAACAAATTGCATTTTACAATTAAAAACAAAACATTTACTATGACACTCGAAGAATTGGCATTGCAAGGCAAACACAACATCTATAATTCGATGGCAGCAGGCATTGCAGCCCGTTTGGTGGATGTAAGAAAAGAAAACATAAAGAGTTGTCTTTCTGATTTTCAAAACGTTGAGCACCGGCTCGAATTTATTGCCAATATTCATGGTATCGAATTTATTAATGATTCAAAAGCTACCAATGTAAACTCGGTATGGTATGCTCTCGAAAGCATGGATAAACCCGTAATCTGGATAGCTGGAGGACAAGACAAAGGCAACGATTATACAAAACTTCGCGAGCTGGTGAAAACAAAAGTAAAAGCTATCATCTGTTTGGGTATTGATAACACCAAAATATATGCTGCATTTTCTGATTTGGTGAAAAATATTACCGAAACCCAAAGTATGGAAGAAGCAGTTGCATTTGCCTATCATCTGGCAGAATCGGGAGAAAAAGTGCTGCTTTCGCCTGCTTGTGCCAGTTTTGATTTGTTTGAAAATTACCAGGAAAGAGGCATCCAGTTTAAGCAAGCTGTTAAAAATTTATAAAACAAATAATTATGTTAAAGTTTCTTGATATAAAAGGCGACAGGGTAATTTGGGGTGTGGTAATTCTGCTATCTATTGCTTCTTTAGTGGCAGTGTATAGTTCCACCGGGATGTTAGCCTTTCAGGAAAAGGGGGGAAATACCGAATATTACCTGATAAAACATTTTTTTATTCTGCTCATCGGGTTAGGACTAATTTATGCAACACATAAAATAAAATACCATAAATTTTCGCGAATATCAATAATTGCATATATAATCTCTATTCCATTATTGATAATATTAATGGTTGCTGGAAAAAACCACAACGAAGCTGTCCGCTCTCTCGAAATTCCTATTATTCATTTGTCGTTCCAGCCCTTTGATGTTGCCAAACTATCGCTTATTCTATTTATTGCACATTTATTAACCAATGCCGAAACCTATTTTCAATCAGTACAAAAAGCCTTCTACCCCATTCTTATCATCGTTTCCATTATTTGCGGACTTATTTTTCCATCCAATTTTTCAACATCTGCCTTGCTTTTTTTAATTTGTCTTATTATGATGTATATAGGAGGTATTAATTGGAAAAAAATAGCATTGATACTTGGCATCGGACTTGGCTTGGTTGCACTTATTTATCTTATGGGAGATAGCCTGCCCGACTGGGGAAGGTTAAAAACCATACAATCAAGAATTGAAAGCCATATTCACCCCGATAAAGCCAACAACAAAGATGAACTTTTCCAGGCAGAACAATCGCGGATAGCAATTGCCACCGGTGGGGTTTTCGGGAAAATGCCAGGTAATGGTACCCAAAAAAATATTCTTCCTTATCCCTACTCCGATTTTATTTATGCCATCATTATTGAAGAATTTGGTTTAGTTGGAGGTGGTTTTTTACTGCTCATGTACCTTATTCTAATTTACAGGGGTGTACGTATCGCTACCAAATGCCCTTATAATTTTGGTGCCATAGCAGCATTTGGTATATCGTTAGCACTTGTTATTCAGGCAATTGTTAATATGGGAGTAACCGTTAGCATTTTTCCTGTTACCGGTCAGAATTTACCCTTAGTAAGTATGGGGGGAACTTCAGTGTGGTTTACCTGTATATCTATTGGTATTATGCTAAGTATCAGCAAAGAAATAGAGCCACCCATAGAAAGTACTTTAGAAAACTCAGAAGAAATTGAACCAAACGATACGGAATATGCAACAGCGTAACCTAAAAATAATCATCAGTGGAGGAGGTACCGGGGGACATATTTTCCCGGCTATTGCCGTTGCAAATGCCATCAAGGCATTACAACCCAGTACAGAAATTCTTTTTGTGGGTGCTAAGGGACGTATGGAAATGGAAAAAGTTCCCCAAGCAGGCTTTCCTATCGAAGGATTATGGATCAGTGGTTTTCAACGCAAATTAACTGTAAAAAACCTGCTTTTCCCTATAAAACTTATCCATAGTTTATTAAAGGCAAAAAAAATTATCAGGAAATTTGCTCCCAATGCCGTAGCTGGTTTCGGGGGTTATGCCAGCGGTCCCATCCTGAAAGCAGCAGCCGGAAAACACATCCCTATGGCTATTTGGGAAGGAAATTCTTTTGCAGGAGTTACCAATAAGCTACTTGCCCGTTCCGCAGAAAAAATTTTCGTAGCCTATAGCGGTATGGAGAAATTTTTTCCTGCAAACAAATTGATTATGAGTGGTAATCCTGTACGTAAAAAATTGGTAAACACAAATGTTAGCCAGGTTGAAGCACTTCGTTTTTTTGGTTTGCCCCCTGCCAAAACACTGTTGGTAATAGGCGGAAGCCTTGGTGCATTCACCATCAACGCCAGCATACGGGCATCTCTCGAAATATTAATAAAAAACAATATATCAGTTATATGGCAAACAGGTAAACTGTATTTTGACGAAATACAAGCAATTGTAAATACATCAGAACATACGAATATCCGTGTTTTCGATTTCATCCAACGTATGGATATGGCATATACCGCTTCAGATATTGTAATTTCAAGAGCCGGAGCCTTATCTATTTCCGAACTCTGTGTTACAGGAAAGCCTGCCGTTTTGGTTCCCTCGCCTAACGTTGCCGAAGATCACCAGACAAAAAACGCCAAAGCCTTATTCAATGCAGGTGCAGCACTTATGATAAAAGATACTGAAGCTGTGAAAAAATGTGGAGAAATATTAATTGCATTATTTGAAGATGAAAACAAAAGAGCAGAACTCAGCCACAATATCCTAAAATTAGCACTTCCTGCAGCCGCCGAAATAATAGCTGACGAAATAATTAAAATGACCCATGTTAATAAAATAAATTGCTTGATTTAAAAAACATACGGACAGTATACTTTCTTGGCATAGGAGGTATCGGCATGAGTGCCCTTGCCAGATACTTTCAATTTCAGGGTTGCAAAGTATATGGATACGACAAAATAGCATCTGCTCTTACCAACGCATTGGAAAAGGAAGGTATCGTTATCCGGTTTGATGAGGATATAACAAAAATTCCCGAAACTACTGACCTGGTAGTACTTACACCTGCCATTCCTAACGACAATACTCTCTTGCAGTATTTTATCAAGAATAACACCCCCATAAAAAAACGTGCAGAAGTACTCGGACTCATTGCACGTGAAGGTTTAAATATTGCAGTTGCAGGTACCCACGGAAAGACAACTGTTACTACCCTTATTTCGCACCTGCTCAAACAATCTATTGTTGATTGTACTGCTTTTCTGGGTGGAATTTCCAAAAATTATAATACAAATCTTTTGCTTTCTACCTATAGCAAGTATATAGTTGCCGAAGCCGACGAATACGACAGGTCATTTTTACAATTGTTTCCGCATATTGCAATTATCACTTCAATTGACGCAGATCACCTTGATATATACGGTAGTAAAGCATCGTTGGAAGATTCATTTTGTAAGTTTGCCCTACAAGTCCAGGAAAAGGGTTATTTAATAGTTAATATGAAAATTAACATCCCCTTTAATCTTGATAAAAATGCCAAAGTATATCAATATTCATTACAAGATGAAAAAGCCGACTTCTATGCTTCCGGAATCCAAATGAACAAAGGATTATATTCATTTGATTTTCATTATCCTGATGGGGTCATAACCGACTTACGGCTGGGACTTCCGGGTTTGTTCAATGTTGAAAATGCAGTTGCAGCCCTGGCAGCCACCTGGTTGTGCAAAGTACAATCTTCGGAATTGCGAAAAGCTTTGCTGACTTTCAGTGGGGTAAAACGGCGTTTCGATTACAGATTCAAATCGCCGGAATGTGTTTATATTGACGACTATGCACATCACCCCGAAGAATTGAAAACTTGTATTTCTTCCATCCGGAATCTCTATCCCGGGAAAAAAATTATGGGTATTTTCCAGCCCCATCTTTTTTCACGCACAAGGGATTTTGCGGAAGAGTTTGCCCGAAGTCTCGAATTGCTCGACAAAATAATTTTGCTCGATATTTACCCTGCAAGGGAAAAGCCCATCGAAGGAATCACATCTCAGTTTTTATTGGATAAAATTGAAAAAAAAGAAAAAAAGTTGTGTACTAAAGAAAATGTTCTCGACGAAATAGAAAACAATCTTCCGGAAATCATAGTTACACTCGGAGCCGGTGATATTGACCGTTTGGTAGAACCTATTGTAAATATGTTAAATAAACGTATTAATACGCAAGACCATGAGAATTAAGAAGTTTTTACGGTGGGGAGGTTGGATATTAACTGCGGGAGCTTTACTGACGGTAATAATTTTTACACAACGTAAATACCATGAGGCTGTTTGTACAGATATTGCGATACAAATTTCCTACGGTACCACAGATACCCTGCTCTCTGTAAAAGATGTTCATGAAATGGTCTCGAAGGTTATAAAAAAATGCAAGGGGATAAAATTGCAAAGTATTAATACGGAATTAATTGAATCTGTAATCAAACAAAATCCTTATATTTCAGATGCCGAGGCTTTTATTACCTTAGATGGAGTGCTAAAAATTAAAGTGTTGCAAAGAATACCTCTGGTAAGAATCATTAACAACAATGGTATAAGTTTTTATCTCGACACTGCCGGAAAAGTTATGCCCATTCATCCGGACAATCCTGTGCGCTTGCTTATTGCCCGTGGAAACATCCCGTTTGCATATAAAACAGGAGTGTATCCCAGCATTAAGCCTAAAAGCCCCAAAGACAGTGTATTGCTTAAAAGCACTGTATATAAAGCATTTATAACAGCAAGATATATTTATAATAACGATGTTTTATATTCCATGATTGGAGATATTTACGTAAACAATCATGAGGAAATAGAAGTAACTCCAGTGATGGGAACGCAGGAAATACTCCTTGGCAATATAGATAATTTGGATACAAAATTTGATAATCTGCTGCTCTTTTACCAGAAAGGCATTACCCGCGAAGGATGGCATAATTACAAATCAATCAACATAAAATATAAAAATCAAGTAGTTTGTTCAAAAAAGTAACGATATGAAAAACGCAGAAATTATTGTAGGGTTAGATATTGGCACAACAAAAATTGCAGTGCTGGTAGGACGAAAAGACCAATTCGGAAAGGTGGAAATACTTGGGTCTGGCAAAACTGAGTCCATAGGAGTAAAAAGAGGAGTAGTAGCAAATATTGAGAATACTACACAATCTATTATTCAGGCGGTTAAAGAAGCTTCCGAAAAATCGGGAGTAAATATAGCAACAGTATACGTAGGTATTGCCGGACAGCATATCAAAAGTTTGCAACACAGGGGTAGCATCATCCGCGATAATGGTGAACAGGAAATAAGTCAGAAAGATGTGGATTTACTGGCAGATAAAATGCACAAATTGGCAGTGGGTGCCGGTGACAAAATTATTGATGTAATTCCTCAGGATTATATAATTGACGGAGAAACAGGAATTAAGCAGCCCATTGGTATTGCAGGTATTACGTTGGAAGCTAACTTTCATATTATTACAGGGCAGGTTACCGCGGCATTAAACATTAAAAGATGTATTGAAAAAGCTAATCTTGCATTCAGCGGAATGATAATAGAACCCATTGCCTCTGCCGAAGCTGTTTTGAGCGAAGAAGAAAAAGAAGCCGGGGTTGTACTTGTCGACATAGGTGGTGGTACTACCGATATTGCCATTTTTAAGGATAACATACTAAAACACACAGCCGTAATACCATTTGGCGGAGATATTATCACAGAAGATGTAAAAGAAGGCTGTTCAATTATTAAAAAACAGGCTGAAGAATTAAAGATAAAATTCGGTTCTGCTCTTGCCCGTGAAAACCGTGATGATCAGGTAGTAGCAATACCCGGTTTGCGTGGAAGACCCCCCAAGGAAATTACTTTAAAAAACCTTGCTAACATCATACAGGCGAGGATGGAAGAAATAATTGAACATGTTGATTTTGAAATCAAAAATTCAGGCGTTCGAAAACTAAATGCAGGAATAGTTCTTACAGGTGGCGGAGCTTTGTTGAAACATGTTGTACAATTAACCGAATTTAAAACAGGAATGGAAACCCGTATCGGCTATCCCAATGAAAATATTTCGGGTAAAGTTTCCGACGAATTGGCAAGCCCGATGTATTCTACCGGAATAGGAGTTGTTTTGATCGGATTTAATCGTGAAAAGCGTGCCCTGGCAGATGAAAGAAACGAAGATTCAAGACCTGAACAAAAGCCCGACACCGTTCAACAGCCCTCAAAACGGAAAAAATTTATTGACTGGTGGATTGATTTCTTTGATAAAGAAGCAGAAAAGTAAAAAAAAAATTAACAACACATTTGTTCATAAATATTCTTTGTAAATGCTATTTCCGAATCATTAATATTTACTTTTAAAATTGAAAAAAATCCTGTTATGCTAAAATTCGATTCTCCTAAAGATCAAAATTCTATTATTAAAGTCATTGGCGTGGGTGGCGGCGGAAGTAATGCTGTAAACCATATGTTTACACAAGGAATCAAAGGTGTTGATTTTATTATTTGCAATACCGACGGACAATCGCTCGAAACAAGCCCCATTCCGGTAAAAATGCAAATAGGATCCACAGGACTAGGCGCTGGAAACGACCCTGTAGTAGGGAGAAATGCCGCCCTTGAAAGTGCCGACCAAATCCACCACGCATTGGAACGCAATACCAAAATGGTCTTTATCACTGCCGGTATGGGTGGAGGTACAGGCACAGGAGCTGCTCCCGTAATTGCATCCATTGCCCGAGAATTAAATATACTTACCATAGGTATTGTTACCCTGCCCTTTTCTTTTGAAGGACGCAAAAGAAAACAACAAGCCGAAGACGGCATCCAGGATTTGAGAAAATATTGCGATTCCATTCTAATAATCTGTAACGACCGTTTGCGCGAACTATATGGCAATCTTCCGTTTTCTGAAGCTTTTGCACAAGCCGACAATGTACTGGCTATAGGTGCCAAAGGAATTGCGGAACTCATTACCGTTGTGGGACATGTAAATGTTGACTTTGAAGATGTTAAAACAGTAATGAAAGACAGTGGCAAAGCCATCATGGGTTCAGGAAACGGAGAAGGTGAAAACAGAGCTATTGATGCAATCCAGGCAGCTATGGCATCTCCCCTGCTCGACGACTACGACATCCGAGGTGCTGCCAACATTCTTTTGTACATAGCTTCGGGTACCGACGAAATAAAAATGGATGAACTTAGCGATATTAATGAATACGTTCAAAATAAAGCCGGGTCAAAAGCCGATATCATCTGGGGCTACCGAAAGGACGAAACCCTCGAGAAAAAAATCTCTATTACACTAATAGCTACCGGTTTCGATTCTATTCGCAGAAACCAGCAGGAAATGGAAACACAAAAAACCATTTACAGTCTGTATGATACCCCTAACCCCGTTCCGGAACCGCCCAAACAGGAGATTTCCGACGAAATAAAAATAGTAGAAAATTTTGAAACAACTCCGGTTGCACCTCCAGCACCGGTAATCGAGTTCAGGGAAAACAATCCTCCCGAAAAAACGGTATATTCATTAGACTCCTGCGCAGAAACTTATCAATTTAACGAAAGCAGTATCAGTAAACCCATAGAAAAACAGGCAGCTATCCAAGAACCTGTTGCATTGGAATTTGCAAATACAGAAAACACTGTAGCAGAAAACAACCTCGACCTGGATGATAACGATCATATAGCCCAGGTGAGAAGAGAACGATTAAAAGAAATGAGTACAAAACTCAGAAACCCCAAAATAGTTGAAGAAATGGAAGCAATTCCTGCCTATGAACGTCGCCGGATTAATATCAGCAGCACCACTCCTTCTTCCGATTCGCATATTTCCCGTTTCACCCTTACAGGAGAAAAGGGAGATATGAAAGATGAAAACCCATTTTTTAATCCCCAGGCAGACTGAAAATGAGCTTAGAAAAACAAATCAATGAGGATATTAAAGCATGTATGCTTGCCAGGGACAAAGACACTTTGGAGGCTTTACGTGCTGTAAAAGCTGCTATTTTGCTCGAAAAATCCGCGAAAGGTAATCCGAGTGATACGCTTACAGAAGAAGTTGAGCTTAAACTTTTGCAAAAGCTGGTGAAACAACGCAAAGAATCGGCGGAAGTGTACCGGCAGAAAAACCGTCTGGACTTGGAAAATGTAGAATTATTTCAGGCACAAGTAATTGAAAAATATCTACCCAGCCAGATGGGTAAAGAAGAGCTTACAGAAAAAATTAAAGGAATTATCGTTGAATGTGGAGCCAAGGATGCCCGCGACATGGGCAAAGTAATGGGCATTGCCACAAAACAATTTGCCGGAAAGGCTGATAATAAAATTGTTTCAGAAATAGTAAAGCTATTGCTTTCTACATAATGCTGTATTTGGTTTTTAAAAAAAAGTCCGCAGTTGCGGACTTTTTTTATATCTATTCTCCCAGTTTAAACCTCTTGAATGCCGTAACAGTAAGTTCTTTATCGGCATTTCTCAGAAACTGTCCAACAGTAACTTTATTATCTTTAATAAACTCCTGGTTAAGTAGGGTATTTTCTTTATAAAAACGCTGAAGTTTGCCAAGAGCAATTTTTTCTACCATTTCCTCAGGTTTTCCTTCCTGGCGAGCTTGTTCTTTTCCGATTTCAATTTCTCTTTCAACCGTATGCGAATCAACATCGTCTTTATCAATTGCAACAGGGTTCATAGCAGCCACCTGCATGGCAATTTCGTGACCAATTTCTTCTATTCCGGATACCTGTACTTTGTTTAAACCCACGATGGTAGCCAAGCGATTACCATGATGGTTATAAGCAAAAGTAACCGGAGCCTTAACACATTCATAGTGAGCAAGCCCCATTTTTTCACCGGTCTTACCTATCAAATCGGTAATTCCTTCGGTAACGGTTCTTCCATTAATAATGGTTGCTTTCATATCTTCAATAGAAGAGATGCGATCTGCAAGCCCTTTATTAACAATAGCGTTTGCAAAATCAACAAATTCCTGATTTTTACCTACAAAATCCGTTTCGCAGTTCAGCATAATAACAATTGAAAAAGTTTTGTCATCGGAAGTTTTTGCGATAACAATGCCTTCACTGGCGTCGCGATCTGCACGTTTTGAAGCCACTTTTTGTCCTTTTTTTCTCAAGTAATCAACGGCTTTTTCAAAATCGCCATCGGTTTCAACCAGTGCATGCTTGCAATCCATCATGCCGGCACCGGTCATTTGTCTTAATTTATTAACTTCACTTGCAGTTATATTTGCCATTTCTCGAATTTTAAAATTTATTTTTTGATACTGGGTTTACGAACGGTTGCCTTTTTGGGAGCAGCTTTACGCAAACTTTCGTCATTTTCACCTTCTGTTATTACTTTTACCTTTTGAATACGGGGAGTATCAATAATATCTATTGGAACTACGGGGATTATGCTCTCATCTTCTGTTTCAAAATCGTCAATAGATATCCGGGTATCGCCTGTTTCAAATTCTTCATGTTCTTCTTCTTGTTTATCGCGGTCGAGTTTACGATCGTTCAAACCTTCTTCAATAGCCTGTACCATAACGCGCATGATAAGATCAATGGATTTGGATGCATCATCGTTGGCAGGAATGGGAAAATCCACTTCATTCGGATTGGAGTTGGTATCTACAATAGCGAAAGTGGGAATATTGAGTTTATGGGCTTCGGCAACAGCGATGTGTTCTTTAAGAATATCCACTACAAAAACAGCGGAAGGTAAACGATTAAGGTCGGCAATACTTCCGAGGTTTTTTTCCAGTTTAGCTCTCTCGCGGGTAATCTGTAAACGTTCACGTTTAGAAATATTCTGAAAAGTGGGGCTATTCACCATTTTATCAATCTGCGACATTTTACGAACCGCTTTGCGGATAGTGGCAAAATTGGTAAGCATACCACCAGGCCAGCGTTCTGTAACGTATGGCATATTGATGTGCCTAACATGTTCAGCAACAATTTCTTTAGCTTGTTTTTTTGTAGCTACAAATAATACTTTTTTACCTGACTTGGCAATTTGTTTTAAAGCGGCTGAAGCTTCGTCAATTTTTGCCATTGTCTTGTACAGGTCAATGATGTGAATGCCATTTCGCTCCATAAAAATATAAGGAGCCATGTTGGGATTCCATTTACGTTTCAAATGTCCGAAGTGTACTCCGGCATCCAATAATTCTTCAAAATTTACTTTTGCCATTTTTTATGATTATTAAGTTTACATTCCTTGAAAAACAATTGCCAAGTAGTCCTGAGATTGAAACGAGGAGTCTTGGCAATTTAGATACTAAACTCTTTATATTCCACCAATTAACGTTTGCTGAACTGGAATCTTTTGCGAGCTTTGGGTTGTCCGGGTTTTTTACGTTCTACCATGCGGGGGTCTCTGCGCATTAATCCCTGCGCTTTCAGAGCAGGGCGGTTTTCAGGTTCTATTTTGCATAAGGCTCTTGCGATGGCTAAGCGTAAGGCTTCAGCCTGACCTGTGATACCTCCACCGTCAATAGTAGCGGTAATATCGTATTTATTGTTGTTACCGGTAATTTCAAAAGCCTGTGTAACGATATATTGCAATGGAGCAATAGTAAAATATTCTTTATAATCGCGTCCATTAACCACGATAGCTCCGTTGCCATCCTTAATATATATGCGGGCAACTGCGGTTTTTCTTCTGCCTAAAGCGTTGATAATTTCCATGCCAATTATTTAATAGAGTTTAAGTTAAGAGGTTTGGGTTGTTGTGCTTCATGTTTGTGTTCCGTGCCAGCATACACTTTCACGTTTTTTGCAATAGCGCGTCCCAGCCTGTTTTTGGGGAGCATACCCTTGATTGCCATTTCAACTACTGCAGTAGGCTTTTTTACAAACAATTCCTTGGGAGTAGCAATACGCTGTCCGCCAGGATAACCTGTATGGTGAATATATTCTTTATCTGTAAGTTTATTTCCTGAAAGTATTACTTTTTCTGCATTTATGATAATTACATTATCACCGCAATCAAGATTAGGGGTATAATAAGTTTTGTTTTTACCTTTTAAAATATTGGCTACTTTCGATGCCAAACGACCCAGTACCTGATTTTCTGCGTCTACGATGTACCACTCTTTTTGGATAATAGCAGGGGTAGCGCTTAAGGTTTTATAACTTAAAGTATTCATTGTATGTATTATTTTTCTGTTAATTGCCTTTATAACGAAAAAGGGGTGCAAAGGTAGAAATAAATTTTAATTGAACAAATTTACCAACAACAATTTGTTAATAATATCCTAAAATATTTCCTCCCTTTCTGTCATCAGGGAAGAAACTGAGTCAAAAAAAGGCTGACAAAAAACTTAAAAATGCAATGGCATTCTTTATATAACATTATTTATCAATGCACTATCAACAAAATTAGGTAAAGTTACCTGTAAACGGGGTTCCTTTTCCATAGCTCTGTGAATGGCAAACAAAGCAGGTTCGTTACGAGCCCAACCACGACGGGCAATACCGTTGTTTACATCCCAGAAAAGCATAGATTGCAATCGCCGGTCAGCATCGTCCGATCCATCAAGCAACATACCAAACCCACCGTTAATCACTTCACCCCAGCCTACACCACCTCCATTGTGCAATGATACCCATGTGGCTCCGCGAAAAGCATCTCCAATAACGTTTTGCACTGCCATATCTGCCGTAAAACGTGATCCGTCATATATATTGGAAGTTTCACGAAAAGGCGAATCGGTACCCGAAACATCATGATGATCTCTTCCAAGCACTACCGGGGCAGATATCTTTCCATCGCGGATTGCCTGATTGAAAGCAGCAGCTATGCGAATACGTCCCTCACAATCGGCATACAATATACGTGCTTGCGAACCTACTACCAGTTTATTCGTTTTTGCTCCCTGTATCCAGCGGATATTGTCCTTCATCTGCCGGCTAATTTCTACCGGAACAGTCTTTGCTATTTCTTCCAAAACCTCCATAGCAAGGTGGTCTGTAAGGTCTAAGTCCTCAGGCTTGCCCGAAGTACAAACCCAGCGGAAGGGGCCAAAGCCATAGTCGAAACACATAGGTCCCATAATATCCTGCACATAAGACGGATACTTAAATGTGCCGTCAGGATTCAGTACATCAGCACCTGCACGGGACGATTCGAGCAGGAAGGCATTTCCGTAATCGAAAAAATACATTCCACGGCTTGCCAGAATATTGATAGCTGAAACTTGCCTGCAAAGGGAATCCATAACATGTTTTTTAAAAGTCTCCGGATTAGCAACCATCATCCGTTTGGATTCCTCATACGATATATCTGCTGGATAATATCCTCCAGCCCAGGGATTGTGTAACGAAGTTTGATCGGAACCCAGATGAACCTCAATACTTCTTTCGGCGAGCCGTTCCCAAAGATTAACCACATTGCCAAGATACGCAATAGAATGTGGCTGTTTTTTCTCCATATAATTCAATGCCAGATTAATTGCGGTATCCACATTTTCAGTTATTTCGTCCACCCAGCCTTGTTCGTAGCGTTTACGGGCGGCTTTAGGGTTTATTTCAGCAGTAATGCTGACTACTCCTGCAATATTTCCGGCTTTGGGTTGGGCACCACTCATACCCCCGAGCCCGGAAGTAATAAACAACTTACTTTCCAGTCCTTCTCCCGGTTTGCATATCCGCCTTCCGGCATTCAGCACGGTAATGGTAGTTCCGTGTACTATGCCTTGTGGACCAATATACATATACGATCCGGCAGTCATTTGTCCATACTGTGAAACCCCCAGTGCGTTCATACGTTCCCAGTCATCGGGCTTAGAGTAATTTGGGATTACCATACCATTAGTAACCACTACCCGTGGAGCATCTTTATGTGAAGGGAATAAGCCCATGGGATGTCCCGAATACATTACAAGTGTTTGATCATCGGTCATTTTCGCAAGATACTTCATGGTAAGACGGTACTGTGCCCAGTTTTGAAAAACAGCTCCATTGCCACCATAAGTAATCAATTCATGCGGATGTTGAGCCACTGCAGGATCTAAATTATTCTGAATCATCAACATAATTGCAGCAGCCTGCCGGGTATTGCAGGGATATTCTTCAATAGGACGGGCAAACATGGGATATTCCGGACGGTAACGGTACATGTATATTCTGCCGTAAGTTTTTAGCTCCTCTGCAAATTCAAGAGCCAGTACCGCGTGTAAATGTGCAGGGAAATACCGGAGTGCATTTTTCAATGCAAGTTTTTTTTCTTCCCGAGTTAAAATATCTTTACGAACCGGAGCATGATTCACCAGGGAATCATAGGTAGGATGCGGTGGCAAATCATCAGGAATACCCTGTAAAATAGCTTGTTTAAAATCGTTTTGCAACATAAATTTATAAAAAATTAGGGGTGTAAAGTTACTCATTTTTAAAATAATGTACACTCTTCTGCCCGGATAAATTCATCATAAAGTTATTTTGTGAACGTATTGTTTTTTACATTTGCTGTTCTTTTAACAAAAAGTAATGAAAAAAATCTGTTTAATAACTGGTGCCACCAGTGGCATTGGAGAAGCAACCGCAATACAATTTGCTAAACAACATTGGAATTTAATTCTCAACGGTAGGCGTGCCGACAAACTGGAACAACTTTCTGCCAATCTTACTAATAATTTTGGCACCAAAGTATTAAATCTTCTGTTTGATGTAAGAAACCGGGAAGATGCTGTACGTTGCATCAACAACATGGACACAAACTGGAAAAAAATTGATGTATTGGTTAACAATGCAGGTCTTGCCGTGGGATTAAATCCCATACATGAAGGAATATTTGATGATTGGGACAGAATGATTGACACCAACATAAAAGGACTTTTGACACTTACACGGCTTATTGCCCCTCTGATGATTGAAAATGGAAAAGGACATATCGTAAATATCGGGTCAATAGCAGGAAAAGAGGTGTATCCCAACGGGAATGTGTATTGTGCTACCAAACATGCCGTTGATGCTCTCAGCAAGGCTATGCGGATAGACTTACTACCGTATAATATTAAGGTATCACAAGTTTGCCCCGGTGCTGTAAACACGGAATTTTCAATCGTACGATTCAAAGGAGACGTAAACAAAGCCGATGCCGTTTACCAGGGGTACCAACCATTAACAGCAACCGACATTGCCGATGCTATTTTTTATGTTTGCAATGCCCCTAATAATGTATGTATAAACGATATAATGGTGATGCCCTATGCCCAGGCTAATACCAGCGTCCTTATACGGAAATCATAAATAAAAAATAATTTCATATTTTAATTTTTCTTTATATTATTGTAACGTAAACAGGCTTCTAATTTATAATACTGATTCTATGGACTTTCCCGTTACGCGGATATTCGATTTAATCCCCCGCTATCAAAAAATTTTTGATCCCAAAGACGACGTTATTGCCGGAAAAGAAAACGGAGAATGGAAAAAATACAACATCACGCAATACATTGAAAACACTAACCTGCTAAGCTCAGGGTTATTACAATTAGGAATACAAAAAGGTGACACAATTGCCACTATCATCAACAACTGCCCGGAATGGAATTTCCTCGACATGGCTATTACTCAGATAGGAGCTATCCATGTACCCATTTACCCCACCATTACCGAAAACGATTACCAGTACATCCTTAATCATGCAGGGATTAAACTGGTGTTCGTAGCAACCGAAGACCTGCTAAAAAAGGTGGAAAGGATAAAACCGTCTATTCCCTCTTTACTCGACATTTATGCCCTGAAAAAGATAAATGGCGCAAAAACATTAGCGGATATTTATGCACTGGGAAATATGCATCTTCAATTGCAGGAGATTGAAAAAATTAAAAATTCCATTCTTCCCAACGATTGCTTTACCATCATTTACACTTCGGGTACCACGGGAAACGCTAAAGGAGTAATGCTATCGCACAATAACATTATCAGCAATTTTGTCGCTTTATCTTACATCCCGACTTTCGGACAGGAAGGAAAAGCACTAAGCTTCCTGCCTCTGTGCCACGTGTACGAACGTACGCTCAATTACCTGTATCAATACCTTGGAATTTCAATTTATTATGCTGAAAACCTTGGCACAGTAGGCGACAATATCAAAGAAATAAAACCTGATATGATGTGTGCCGTACCTCGACTGCTTGAAAAAGTGTATGACAAATTTATTGCCAACGGAAGAAAACAAAAAGGGCTAAAGAAAATGATTTTCTTCTGGGCAGTAAAAGTAGGCAGCAGATACGAACTCAACAACGCCAACGGAAAATTATACGCATATAAACTAAAAATTGCCAATAAATTAGTACTCAGCAAATGGAAGGAAGCATTAGGTGGCAATTTTAAAATAATTGTTTCGGGAGGAGCTTCGTTGCAAACCAAACTTGCCCGGCTATACCGGGCTTCGGGCTTACCGGTATATGAAGGATACGGACTCACTGAAACTTCTCCTGTTATTGCAGTAACCTCAACCGACCCCAATGGGATTAAATTCGGAACCGTAGGTCCTCCGCTGCGCGGCGTAGAAATGAAAATTGCACACGATGGCGAAATCGTATGCCGTGGTCCCAATATTATGCTTGGATATTATAAAAACGAGGCGCTTACGCAATCAGTTATTGATTCTGATGGATGGTTTCATACCGGCGACCTCGGAAAATTTGAACCGGAAGGGCAACTCCGGATTACCGGAAGAAAAAAAGAGATATTTAAAACCTCCTTAGGTAAATATATCGCCCCCGAATTAATCGAAAATAAAATAAAAGAATCTCCTTTTATTGATAATCTGATAGTAGTTGGAGAAAATCAGCGATTTGCCGCAGCCATTGTTCTTCCTGATTTTATCCATTTGCGAAACTGGTGTGCCATCAAGGAAATTCCATACACTACCAATGAAGAAATTATCAAGCTACCCAGAATAAAACAACGCTACCTGAAAGAAATCAATAAGTTCAATAAAGAATTAGGTAAAACTGAGCGCATAAGCAAAATTGAAATTATTTCCGACGAATGGTCGCAACTGAGCGGTGAACTCACCCCTACCTTAAAACTGAAAAGAAATGTTATTACCACGAAATATCAGGATTTGATAAATACAATTTTTAGCAGCAATAGCTTTGCAGAGGAAATGTAATGGCTTATACCTGCTCTGATTATTCATTAATATGCAGCAAACTATGCAGAAAGTTACCCGAATTTTCGACATACTTACAAGATATGCAACTCTTTACCCCGACAAAGGAGATGCCATAGCTGGTAAGGAGAACGGACAATGGATAAAATATAGCATAAGCGAATATATTGAAAACGCAAATTATATAAGTGCTGCACTGCTGACGCTCGGTATCCAGAAAGGAGATACCATCGCTACCATCTCGAGCAATAAACCGGAATGGAATATTGTTGATATGGGTATTTTGCAAATAGGTGCTGTTCATGTACCGATTTATCCCACCATCAGCGAATCCGATTATAAATTCATCCTCGGACATTCCGAGGTACAGTATATTTTTATTTCCGGAAAGGATATTTTTCGGAAAATCGAACATATACTTCCGGAAATACCTTCCATTAAAGGAGTATTTGCATTTAAGGAAACAGACGGAACAACCCCTTACCAGGAATGTATCGAGTTGGGCAAAAAGAGCCTCAACCTGCCGCAGCTCGAAAATATAAAGTCAGAAATACAAAGCTCCGATATCGCTACCATTATTTATACCTCGGGCACCACAGGCAGACAAAAAGGAGTGATGCTTACACATAATAATCTTATTTCCAATTTTACTGCCAGTGCACGCATCCCGTATTTTCTTGACCATACCAGCAAAACCGTAAGCTATCTGCCCCTTTGCCATGTATATGAACGTATGCTGAATTATGTATTCCAATACTTAGGAATGCCTGTTTATTACGTAGAAAGTACCGCAACAATTTCAGAAAATCTTAAAGAAGTTCAACCCAGTATTATGTCAACAGTTCCGCGACTGATTGAAAAAATCTACGACAAAATTTATAACGGCGGCAGAAAACTGAAAGGCATAAAGAAAATGATTTTTTTCTGGGCTTTACGGATTGCTTTACGCTACGAACTGGATGGTGCTAACGGTACCTTGTACGAAACCAAACGTAAAATTGCCGATAAACTTGTGTACAGCAAATGGCGCGAAGCCTTCGGCAACAAACTGAAAATTATTGTTTCGGGAGGTGCAGCCCTGCAGCCTCGCCTTTCCCGTGTTTTTTGGGCTGCAGGCGTATGGATAATAGAAGGATATGGGCTTACCGAAACCTCACCGGTGATTGCCGTAAATAATTTCTGGGATAAAGGAGTCAAATTCGGAACCGTAGGTCCTGCACTGCAAGGAGTACAAATAAAAATTAACGACGACGGGGAAATATTATGCAAAGGTGAAAATGTGATGAAAGGTTACTTTAAAGAGCCTGCTCTCACCCTTGAAGTGATAGATTCCGACGGATGGTTTCATACCGGCGACATAGGACATATTGAGCCCGAAGGCCAACTGAAAATCACAGGACGAAAAAAAGAAATTTTTAAAACCTCGCTTGGAAAATATATCAGCCCCGAACTCATAGAAAATAAGTTTAAGGAATCACGTTTTATTGATACGATAATGGTGATAGGCGAAAACCAAAAATTTGCGGCTGCACTGATAGTGCCCGACTTTGCTCACCTGCAATCGTGGTGTGCCATAAAGGAGATACCCTATACCACCAATGCTGAAATGGTAAATCATCCGCGTATTAAGCAGCGTTTCCAAAAAGAGATAAACAAATACAACAAATTTTTCGGGGCTACCGAACAGATAAAACGTTATGAACTGATGCCCAGCGAATGGAGCATTGAATCGAGCGAACTTACCGCTTCGCTGAAGCTGAAACGTAATGCCATTTGCAGCAAGTACAAACCGGTTATTGATGCCATCTTTAATATAGAAAGTGGGGAATAAAGGCAGAAAGTTGTTTTTAGTTTCTGCTTTTTCCGAATTAGGAAACATTCAGCATTACAAGACCGTTGATTTTTTATAAAAGATTGTCCATAAAACATTAATTATTGATCTCCTGACGGATTGTGTTTTATCCCGAACTCAGGTTCTCAATAAAATAAAATCATATATGGAATAACCTTGTATGCTCTGACCCCCTCCCGAACCCTCCCCTAAAATTAGGAGAGGGCGCAGTAACCCTGAAAATCAGTAGAATGCCTGATGAGTAGGGTCAAAAAAACTGAAGTAATAAAAAGCTATGAATGGTATTCAATCTGCAAAATCCGCACAATCCGTACAATCCGGATGCAACGGGCGGGTTTTGAAAGTCCATGCCTTCCAGTAACCTTACCAAGACCTTTTTTATATGCCTATTTCAGAACAAGACATTCCTTGATTTTTTTCTTAAAATGGTTTTTAAATCCATTTTTTTAATAAATCCTATTAATATTTTATTACAAAAAACAGGGGTAAAAAGGGAAGTACAAATGTATTGTATGCAACGAAATACAGCCGGGGCATACAGGAAACGGTTATAAAAATAACTTATTTCAGTTGTTTTTTAAGCCATACAATGCTGTTATAGTATAATTTACAACATATGTTTAAAAGCGGATATGTTTAAAAACAGAGCGAATAACTGAAACAACGGAGCGAATTGTTTTAAAATGGTAGCAGCAGAATTATTAATAATAATTTTATATTTATTTCTTGTTTGTTATTTTTATTATCTTAACTTTAATGCGTTTTTTTGTCTAAGCATTTTAATTTAAGCAAAACATAGTAATTATTAAGCAAAACAAGTAGCAAATCAAAAACACACAGATATGAAAAAGCTAATTCATCATTCGTGGCAGGTAGCGGTTTATGCCATTTTTATTCTCTTTTTATCCCAGGCTTCTTTTGCACAGTTGAGTGTACAATTAAAACCTTCCGTTTATAATGGCGGGTACAACATCAGTTGTTTTGGTGCACAGGATGCCAGTATCACCGCAACGGTTACCGGAGGTACCAAACCTTATACTTTTGTGTGGAGCAACGGTGATACTACACAGACTATTACCGACCTGGCTGCCGGGTATTACATGGTTAAAGCAATGGATGCAAACGGAATAAAAAATCAGGCAGAAATTACTTTAAAAGAGCCGGTAGAGTTGATAGTGGATGAAACAAAATATGTGTATCCTAACGGGTACAATGTAAGCTGCCATAGTTGTTACAACGGCAGCATTTACACAACAGCAACAGGAGGAACGCCCCCTTATAACTTCTTGTGGGGGGATGGACCTACATCTTCCTACCGTAACGGATTAGGTTCAGGGAACTATTCCCTTACGGTAACTGATGCCAATGGCTGTACCATAACCGAGGAATACAACCTTACAGAACCCGAACGTAGCGACTGGACCATGAATGGCAATGCCAACCTGCCTTCCAACAGCTTTATCGGTTCTATCAATAACCAGGATGTGGTATTTAAAACCAACAACACAGAACGTCTGCGGCTGATGGGTAATGGCGATATCAAGATGCCGGGACTATCGGGCGACAGTGTATCGCTGGTGCTTACAGATATTACCGGGAAATTATATGCAAATAAAATACTCTTTCCCAAGAAAAAATGTGAAGGTAACAATAATATCATTGCATGGTACCAAAAGCCTAATGTATGGAACGAAATATTCAATTGTTACCAAAGTTTTGGAATAGGAACCGATCACCCGCAGGCATATCTTGAAGTGGCGAGGGGCAGATTACGTGTTTCATGCGAAGAAACAGATTCAATACCCTATGCATATCTCGATATTTATCACGACGGAGGGAACGTGAGGATTGATAATCATGGGCAGGGAAACATCCTGTTTGACTATGAAAACCCGGGTAAAAGTGTAGTGTTTTGTTCAGATATTACCAGAACCTCCAATACTACCTATCTGGCTACGAATAGTGGAGGTGTGGGAATAGGAACTACAACTTTGGGCGGTTACAAATTAGCTGTTGCCGGCAAGATACATTGCACGGAAGTAGTAGTAGAGGCTACTCCATGGCCCGATTATGTATTTGACAATAACTATAAACTGATGCCGCTCAACGAACTTAGAGCTTATACCTTAACTCACAAACACCTGCCTGGTATTCCTGATGCAAAAACAGTAAGCGAAAATGGTGTAAACCTGGGAGAAATGAATGCGCAACTGCTGAAAAAAGTGGAAGAACTTACGCAATACATTCTCATTCTGAATCAAAGAATAGAAAAGTTGGAATTGCAAAACGCAAGCCGTTAGCTGTATTGCAACTTTGCTATACCACTAAGGATTACACAAAGGCACACCAAGCATTAAAATGTACAGTATGTTATTGAAATAAATGGAAATTTTTTAGACACTAAAATTATGAAAACCATAAATAAAAAAATGATATGTGTTTCCCTGATGCTTTTTTTGAGTATTGCATTAAAGGCACAAAATTTTTCGGCCACCTATGATTATGATGCCAACGGAAACAGAATCAGTGTAACCGTTATATATATGGGTTATGAGGAAAAAACGGTTCTTGCAGATACCAGTCTGCTTTTGCCGGATACAGTACTACCAGGTGATGGATGGAACAAAAAAATTACGGAAACACTGGATAACTTTATAGTAACTATTTATCCGAATCCAACACAAGGAAAGTTGTGTGTGGAAATAGGTGGGGCTTCGGTAGAGCAATTATCTGCTAAAGGAAATGCCATTAAGTTATGGGATATGCAGAGCAGGCTGTTGAAAAACATCAGCCCGCTTACTCAATATAATTTCATTGATCTTTCCGGGAACGTTGCAGGTACATATTTATTAAAGATATATGCAGGTGGCAGGTCGAAGGAGTATAAAATTGTGAAAAATTAGTCTGTTTATTATGTAATCGAAAATCATTCTTCATGATGAAACCCATATGTATTCACTATACAAATAAAAATAATTTTAAAGCATGTGGGTTCCATCAGACCTTTAAAAAACAAATTATATTCTGATGAAAAAGATATTTCTTGTATTATTAATTTTACTATCCGGAACCGGCACACTCCTTGCCCAAAGTTGCGATTTTACCCCAAATGTCATTTTAACAGATTCGTTATGCAACTTGACTGATACATTACAAAATAGTAATGCTACACTTACGGCACGTGATAAAATTGTTTTCACTTCCGGTTTTCATGTGGGTGCCGCCGAATTGTATAACCATGTTTTTACTGCCAATACCAACCACTCTTTGGCAAACCAGACTGTTAGCTACGAAGAAGAACCTGTTAACGGGCTTACAAGGGCATTAGACAAGGAACATTGCATCCCCGGAACCATAGGTGGCAACATAGACATAAGCCCCGGCGGGGCAGCCACTTATCAGCTTCCTATACAGGTATCACCCGGAACCCATGGTATGCAACCAGATTTAGGAATAATATACAATAGCCAGAGTGGAAACGGGTTACTTGGCTATGGCTGGCACCTGGCTGGTCTGTCGTCCATTTCAAGAACCAGTAAAAACCCCTACTACGACGGAACATATAATGCCGTGGCATTAACACCAAATGATGCTCTTATACTGGATGGCGCACGGCTTATCAGTACTGCTGAAAATGTATATTCCCCGGAAAACAACCCTTACGTGCGTGTAGTTTTTAACGGTACCGGTTTTACGGTAACCACACAGGACGGGATGGTTACGGAATATGGTAATACTCCGGAATCACGTGTACAACCGGATAACTGCCCGGTGGCTTTGTCATGGCTCGTTAATAAAATTACCGACCCCGAAGGTAATTACATACAATTTGTATATACCGGCGATGATGCTACCGGCGAATACCGCATCAGCGAGATTAATTATACCGGCAACAGCAATGCAGGGCTGGAACCATATAACAGTGTGCGGTTTTTGTACGACCTGCGTACCGACAAAAACACCGCATATGTAACCGGTTATCCCATAACGCAAAGCGTGTTGCTTACAGGTATTAGAGTAATATGTGAGGATGTAGTTGCTAAAGAATATACTTTTACCTATTATAAAGATGAAAACAGCCCCGACCAATACAGTAAACTCAACCAGATAGATTTTACTGCCGATGGTATTACTTATAATCCTACTATTATTAATTGGGGGCCTGGAAATAGTTTTACAACACAGATAACTAATAGTACATGGTACCTTACAAGATATAATTTTTTTGATTTTGGCGATTTCAATGATGACGGAAGAACTGATGCCGTTAATTACAGAAAAGATGACCGGGAAATAACAGTAGATATGAAACAAGTGGATGGTACATATACCTCCTGTTTAATATACTTGCCACCGGAACATGAAAGCTATAATTATGAAGAACAACCTGATTATTCCATAACGGTTTCTGATTTATATGAACTTAAAGATTTATCTGTTATAGATTGGAACAACGATGGACAGGATGAAATTTTAATTAATTATATTGACTCAAGAACAATAGAGTACAATCCTTTACCCCATTCTGACCCTAATTATGCGTATCATCATTTTGAGTATAGCATACATAATAATATCAATGCTTATGCATTCAGCAACGGAAACTTTACTCTTTCCGGTACTAATGAAATTGTTGTCGCGTCTCCAGACCCTATACAAAATGTAGATAGTTACCAATATTATTACGGCGATTTTAATTACGATGGCAAAATCGACCGGTTGACCATAAAAAGCGGCGAATTATTTCGTTGTACAGATAACACAGGCGTAAGTGTAGCAAGTTTGCCGGTAATTACCAACATTAAGGATATTAAAATAGTGGATTTCGATGGTGATGAGCAAACGGAATTTTTAACACTTACCAGCGAAGGAATCCCCCACATCTGGAAATACAATGGAACTACTTTTATTGATATCTATACACCAGGAACAGTCGCGAAGTTTGGAGAGCCTGAAGATCTTTATACCGGAGATTTTAATGGCGATGGAAAATCAGATATTCTTTCAGAAATTAACAACTACTGGGTGTTATTATATTCGGATGGGAAAACGTATACAGAAAAAAATGCAGGACATTATATGCCTTTTGTTACAGATTCTGAATATGGAGGAGGTATTATAATAGAAGATATTAATAATGATGGATTATCTGATATTATTTATACAAGATACGGCACTATCATTATATGGTTTTCAAATGGTTGTAATGGAGACCATGCGTTTTTCACTCTTTTTGGCTATTATGACTTGTTTTCGTATCCTCATACATTACAAAATTTTTTATTTGATGTATTGGATTTAAATAATGATGGACAAAAAGAATTGGTATATGGAATGAAACTCTGTTACCAAACAACCGTTGATCCAATTTCTATTATTTCATTTAACAATTTATTAAAAGATTATACTTTAGTGCACACCATTACCAACGGGCTAAATAATACTTCCACTTTTACTTATTCTGTTTACAATGACAACAGGGAATTCAGTTCAACTTTTCCAAGACCGGAATTTCCCGTTAAACTTTTCAGGGGGGCAAGACTGTTGGCAAGTAACTTGCAAACCGTAAATGGTTATAGCACCTGGCAAAATGTAAATTATACATACGAGGATGCCTACCTGCACGAGCAGGGACTGGGATTTTTAGGATATAAAAACGTTACTATTGATAACCAGCTAAACCATTTAGTCTCTACATCCAGCTATAGTTTTACTATTCCAGGCAATACATCGGTATATTCTCCATGGCTTTCTACTACCAGTATTACCAAAAATAACATCCCGATCGCCTCTTCTTCCAATACATTAAGTGCTATGGGAGGTAATATCAGCCAAAAGCTTTTTGTGCCTATAGTAACTTCTTCCACTTCGAATGATCATTTGAGAAATAACAGCATTACCAATGCCATCGTTACTTTTAATGCCATCACTGGCAGGATAGAAAAGAAAACCTCGGCTACTTCTGATGGCTGGAGTACCGAAACCCAATCGGATTTTGCCACCATATCCAATAATGTAAGCAGGTTAACACAAACCATTTTTAAAAAAATGAAGGGCACCGATATTTATTACGATACCGTGGCATATACTTACGATACCCAGAAACCACTCCGCCTTGTTTCCCAAAAGGAACATGGTTTGATAACCACTAGCTATATCGCTTTTAACCCTTATGGCAACCCCATAGCTATAAGCATAACCACCAATAGCGGAACCCGTAGCAGCAGTTGTACCTACGATGCCAAAGGGCGCTTTGTGCTGACGGGTACCAATGCGGCAGGATACACTTCTTCTGTGGGTTACCGTAAAACGGATGGAGCCATGCTTACTGCTACTGACCCAAACCTGCTTACCACAAAATATACTTATACACAACAGGGCGGAAGCCTGATCACTACAATTACTAATCCCGATCTTACAAGCTCAACCACCACCCTTGCCTGGGACAATACCGAAAACGGGCTGTACAGTATGCATAACCTTGCCACCGACGGTAGCAACGGTACTACGTTTTATAATGCCGGAGGGCAAAAAGTAAAGGAAAACATTTCTGGCTATATGAATGCTACACTCACTACTACTTATTCTTATTATCCTGACGGAAACCTTTACACCACCCTCCCACCCGGTTACGAAACTCCAAATATCTATGTTTATTACTCCGACGGACGTATGCATACATTAACAGGACATAACCTGAATATGCAATACAGCTACAGCGGCAGTGCCGTTACCGTTACCGATAACATTTCCGGAACAACCCAAACCAGATATTCCGATGCATTAGGCAATGTAACAAATGTAAACGGGACCATGGGAAATATTACTTACCTGTATTATGCTTCCGGAAAGGTAAAGCAAATAACTGCTGTGGATAACATCACTGCTATGACCTACGATGTATTCGGCAACCAGCTTAGCCTTACCGACCCGGATGCAGGCATTACCAATTACCGTTATAACGGTTTTGGAGAATTGGTTTACCAGAAAGATGCCAAAGAGCAGGTGATAAATTGCACCTACGACAATGCCGGCAGAATAACATCCAAAACCGGAGATAATATAGATATAACATGCAGCTATAACGAAACCCCTGGCAGACTTGGTTTACTGCAGAGTACCAGCCGAAATGGTGTTACGGAATCGTACGGCTACGATGATCTGTGCCGACCGGTTAGCGTTACCACTTCCGGCAGCGGAAAAACCTTTGTTACCACTAATGAATACAATAACCTGGGACAGGTAAGCTATGTCCATTATCCTACAGGACTTTCCGTAATGTACGAATACGATAACACAGGCAACCTGCAAAAAATTTATAATGCAGCTAATACGACTATTCCCCTGTGGAGTGGTGATGCCAGAAACAATCGTAACCAGTGGACAAACTATACGTTTGGCAACGGAAAAACAACCACCTTGAATTATGACAATAATTACCGGCTGCAAAGTATGGTTACGCCTGGTGTACAGAGCCTTGGATTTACCTTTAATGACGAAGGGCAACTTACAAACCGTACGGAAGGTGATTTATCTGAAAGTTTTGTTTATGACGACCTTAACAGACTTACTACCGCTACCGTAGCAGGTTGTAGCTCTGTAAGTACTGGTTATTTTGTTAATGGCAATGATAATGGTAATATAAAAAACACTACCTTAGCCGGTGAATTTACTTATTTGCAGGAGTGGCCCCATGCGGTGCAAACGGTAAGCGGACGACCAAACAAGGACCCATCGCCAGCGAAAACCACCACCAGCAGCTTTACTGCCGACAATAAAATACTGGAAATGGATAACCAGACTTACAAAAACACCTTTACCTACTCTCCTTCCGGCGAACGTTTTAAGGTTGGCCATTATGAAGGAGAAAATATTTCGTCATCCAAAATGTATGTAGGTAACAGTGAATTTGTATTGGACGGCGCAGGCAATATTATAACCAGCCGTACCTTTATTTATACACCTA
>JALOCA010000037.1 GCA_023227965.1 Lentimicrobiaceae bacterium
GGGTTGCAATATTCAGCTTATAATCACCGTCAGGCAAAGTAGCGGGTACTATAAAAGTAAGTTTGGATGGATCGTTTATCAGCAGTGAGGTCTGCGGAATAGTTATTACCTCCGATGTCTGCTGGTTTTATTCGTTTCTGTTCCGCTTGTTGAAGCGTTTAATATTTCCCGTTGCTCTCAGATAATCCGAACTTTCGTTCACTTTAATATTTACTTTCGGCTTATTACTACAAAGCTAAGCCTAATATTTCAATCGTAATAAAAAAGAGGGAAATATTTCCGGATTGAAAAAGCATTGTTTTTATTGGACATTTGTTTTATATTTTTCTGACCCTACCCAACAGGCATTTACCGTACATTCAACCTTACTGCGCCCTCTTCAGAGAATGGATGTCTTATTCTACTAAGAGTGGATGTCTCCCTCTATAGAGAATGGATGTCTCCTTTTTACAACAATAAGAGGCTCAATTATCAGGTGAGCCTCTTATAAATAATTAAAGTGTTACATTTAACAGGTAATCAAATACGGTAGGTACGGGCTTTATCTATTATTGTCTATCTTACAATAATTAATTTTTTTGTTTTTGCTTGATTTCCGGCTTGCAACTGCAGGAAGTAGAATCCAGAAGATAAACCCTGAAGATTTAATGAAAACATATTATTTCCTGCCGAAACGTTCCCTAAATCGAAATATTTTACCGTGTTTCCGTCCGAAGTCAGAATATTATAGCTCAACCTGCATGGGGTTTTCAGATTTACATACAAGGTAGTATTGTCGCTTGCAGGATTAGGGGAAATGGTTTCCGAAGTAAGTGGTAGATTTTGTTCCTCAATTCCGGTTTGTAAATGTGTTGTCATGTATGTAATCCTGTTTTCGCCATAAGGGTCTTCGTCTCCGCTAACAGCTAAACCTGGTTCATCATCAGTTTGAAAATAAAGATGAAGGTCATTATCAAAATTGGCAGCCACTGTTGGATAAACACATTCATCAAACAAGTGAGTGATATCATTGGTAAGATCAACAAAATCTCCCCAAATAGTTCCTCCGACATTTGAGCTACGAGCCAAAACATGGCGGTAGTTTTGTGTTCCGTTGTCGTAACCCTCCATTACAGTTGAAAAAACAAGATATAATTCATTGTAATCACCACAAATCAATTGCGGCATACTGGTAACGGAAAGAGAGTAATTCCCTAAAACATCACTTCCACTTAAAATGTCCCAGGTTCCGTTACCGTTCAAATCGGGTGCCCAGGCAAGAAGCCTTCCATGTGCATAAAGTGAATCAGGGTTCAATCCTTCCAGCCCTGAATAGGCAGGCATGGTTTCGTCCCAGTAACCAATACCATCAACAAATGGAAACCACCATGAGCCTGTTTCATCGGTTACAGCCCTGGTAATGCCAAAAGCAACACGAACCATCCCGTTATTATCTATTACGGGATGCAATGAGCCGTCGGCACAGTAAAAAGTATCAGTAACTGTTCCATTCCACATGGGATAAGGGTGCTCAAAAATAAGGGTCTTGGTCCAGGTATCGCCACCATCGGTTGATTTCAGCAGGAACATGTCAGTCCAGTTACTTCCTACTACAAAGGCAAGTGTGTTTCCGCGGGGTTCAGCCCAGTTGTAAGCATCGGCAGAAAACTTAACATAGTGAGAAGAATCCAATTCGGGTAACAGGCGGTTTGATACTTCCCATGATAATCCATTGTCGCTCGAACGGGAATAAAGCAATGCACCATCCTGTCCGAGGTAAGGCGTCCCTCCGTTAGCTGTAGGGGTTGTCATGGTAAATATATGAATTTTGTCGTGGTTAGTTCCGCTGGTAACCATGCGGGGCCAGAATAAACCAGCTGTTCCTACGGGAGGAGCAAGTTCATTTTCTGTCCAATCGCCTGTTCCTTTGGTTGTACGAGTAACAATGTCGAGGGGCAGGGTAGGTCCTTTGTGCGAAACCACTATTTCGCCTCCTGTACCCAGTGGAGCATAAGTGGGCCAGCCGGTACGTACACTTTCGATGCGTTCTGATGATGTATTCCACTGGACTCCGTCGAAATAGGCATAAGCCGTTCCCCTTTCAGGGAAAGCAGTAGGGGTAGTTCCATACATCCATACCGCACCTATTGTTCCGTCTTCGTGATAATAAATCCGGTTGGCAGTGCTTGCATTGGAAGGCAGGTCGTAATAGGTTATGCCAAGTTCAAATTCTTCATCACTCAATGCGGATTTTACGTAAGGGTTCTGGCTTTTTTTAATTTCAAAAGCTTCCCCTTTAGATGTGCGGGATAGAAGTGCAATTTTTTTCAGTTCTCCCGGAATTTTGGCACGGGAAAATTGTGCCCTGCAATAAAAAGACAGGCACAAAACAATGGTAAAGAGTAAAAGTTTTTTCATCTGTTTTTCATTTGTAAATTATTGGTTAAATAGCCTTCCCCGATTTCTCGGGGGAATAAATATAAAGTATTATTGCCTGTTGGTATAAGTATTATCCTTATGAATAGTTCATTTGTAAAAATTTTTAAATTTAAGGAGTGATACCTGTAGGAAAGGCAGGTAATTTATATATGAAAGATACTTCTTTTTCAACATGTAACGGAGGAGTCCATTTCATGGTTGTATATATTTGGGTAAGAATTGCGATAACATTGCAACAAAAGTAAGAAATTTATATTGAAAAATATTCGATGTTTAGCAGTTTTTTTAATATGGAGTTAGGCGCAAAGAGAAAATGTTGCTATCGGGAACATAACAGAAATTTGTTGTTTTTTACTTTAATAGTTTGGAGTTTAGAATTTAAGAGAAAAGCCCTTCACCCATTACCCGGTACATCTTTTTCCAATGAACCCATTAGCATATTTTTATTTCACCTGTAAAGCATAAAATTTGTAATTTTATATCCTTAATGCTGAAAATAAAAAATTATGAAAAAAACAGTCCATTTGTTTTTGGTTTTACTGTCTGTTATTTTATTTATTTCAAGTTGTGGCATACCGTTCAGCAAAACCCTTCAGAGGCAGTTTGTAGCAGGGAACGACAAAATTAAAGTATATCCTGTGCATATTCTTGCCGGCGGAAAAAGTAGTTATGATACTGTTTACAGCAGAAAGATTCAGGAGTTTCTTATAAAAAGCAATCGTGAAACAATACTTTGCTTTGAAAACCCACCGGTGAACAGGCATTGGTTTATGAATGAAGCAAAAATGTTTAAAAAAAGTTTTAATGTCTTTGCAGAGTTTATTCAAGCCTCGCCCTCCGACGAAAATTATCACCTCCTGGTTGAATTCCTGATGAGTAATTCTGAAAAGCATGTTTTAGCCGTTCATTATTATCTCGTTGAAAAAAAGAGCGGTAAAGCTGTTATGGCTTACATAATTAATAGCCATAATCCTGTTTTCAAAAAGATAAAACCAATGAACAAACAGGATGCTTTCAGGATTTTTTGCGAAGTTTTTACTCAAAAACTTTCAATTGCTGAGAAAAATTGATGTTGGATAAATGTTTTTTTTAATTTTAAGAAAAAAATAAAAAATCTTAATATGAAAAGTATTTGTCTGATTGCTAGTATGATATTTGTTTTTTCGGGTTATGCCCAGCAAACTCCTTTTACTGGGGTAGAAAAAGTTGACCTGCAAAAATATTCAGGAAAATGGTACACAGTAGCTTCTTATCAGGCACATTCTCAGAATAAATGCTTTTGTTCGATGTCTGATTACCGGCTAACTGGAAAAGGAAAAATGAGAATAATAAACAGTTGCCGCAAAGGATCGGTTAATGGGAAAATTAAAACTGCCAAAGGAATGGCATCCCCGGTAAAAGGAAGTAATAATACCAAACTGAAAGTAAAGTTTTGCTGGTTCTTAAAAGCAAATTACTGGATAGTTGCCTTGGACGAAAACTATCAATGGGCTGTGGTATCAGAACCAAAACACAAAGACTTCTGGATACTTTCACGAATTCCGGTTATGGGCAATGATGAATTTCAGCATGTGCTTGAAATCGTGAAAAACAATGGGTTCGATTTGCAAAAGGTAGAAATTGTACCTCAAAGCTGTCGCTGATATCAGTTTAAAAACATTTTAGTTATGACGAAAAAGAAAACAGTAACAGAGGTAAAAAAAATTTTTGTCATTGACACATCAGTGATTTTATACAACCACAATGCCATAAACAGTTTCGAGGACAACGACGTTGCTATTCCCATCACCGTACTCGAGGAACTGGATAATTTTAAAAAGGGTAACGATACCATAAACTTCGAAGCAAGAGAATTTATCCGCATTCTCGATACCTTGTCGGCAAACCGTACACTGCGCACCTGGATACAACTGAAACAGGCGAAGGGCAAGTTTGTAGTGGTAATGAACGAGCAAAGCGATGTGGATGCCCGGCAAATATTCCAGGATAACAAACCCGACCATCGCATACTGAACGCCGCAATGGTGATGGCTCAAAAGTATCCCGACCGGAAAGTAACCCTTGTAACAAAAGACATAAACCTACGACTGAAGGCAAAGTCGCTGAATATAAATGCTGAAGATTTCTTAACCGGGAAAATAAAAGATGTAGAAGATCTGTACTCTGGCAAATCCCTGATAGAAGGGATAGATGGGAGTATCATTGACCAGATTTACAACGAAGGGTATTGCCTTCCCAAGGACTTGGGCTTGAAAAACCTGATTCCTAACCATTACTTTATCTTGAAAAACACCAAAATCTCTGCGCTTACCTTTTTTAATCCCATCAGCAAACGGATCGAAAAAATAGAAAAAAAACCGGCATTCCGTATCAATCCCCGCAATGCCGAACAAGTTTTTGCCCTTCATGCCCTGCTGAACCCGGAAGTGAAGCTGGTTACTCTTCAGGGAATTGCAGGTACCGGGAAAACTCTACTCGCACTTGCTGCTGCATTGGAACAAAAACGGAATTTCAAACAGGTGTATCTTGCCCGCCCTATTGTTCCCCTTAGCAATAAAGATATAGGCTTTTTGCCTGGCGACATCAAATCGAAAATCAATCCATACATGGAACCGCTGTACGACAACCTGAAATTTATCCAAAACCAGTACAACGAGAAGGATAAAGAATATAAAAACATTACAGAGTCGCTCGAAAACGAAAAACTGATGATAACCCCGCTGGCATATATCCGTGGACGCAGTATTTCCAATGTAATTTTTATAGTTGATGAAGCACAGAACCTTACTCCTCACGAAATAAAAACCATCATTACCCGTGCAGGTGAAAACACTAAAATAATTTTTACAGGAGACATTTACCAGATAGATACTCCTTATCTCGACGCCCAAAGTAACGGGCTTTCCGTTATGATTGATAAAATAAAAAACCACCCTATTTATGCCCATATCCGGCTCGAAAAAGGGGAAAGGTCGGAGCTGGCAAACCTTGCCAACGATTTATTGTAGTCTGTATTCAGGAGAAACAGTAACTAATTTTCGTTGTAAATTACCGTAAGCAGGGTTTGTCCCACGGCTTTCAGCGTGGTTTTATCAATGCAGCTAATGTCGTCTTTCTGTGTATGCCAATAGGGAAAAAATCCGCTTTCTGTGTCATTTGTCCGGTGAATAATATCAATTGTAGGAATCTGTATTATTTGATTTATATACAAATGGTCGTCGGTTAAGGCTCCGGTTTCTTCCGGAACAAAATAGGCGCCAAACCCGGCATGGGAAGCCGTTTCCCAAATCCTTTTCATTACGTCGGAGGCATAGTACATGGAAGTTCCTTCAAACGTGAAACGGGCATCGGCAGCTCCTACCATGTCGAGCAGGATACCATAGCGAGCTGAATAACCGACTACATGCGGATTTTTCGCCCAAAATTGTGAGCCGAGGCACCATGTATCTTCACTTTGGTTTTTCTCCCATTCCGGTGCACCATAATCTTCGGCATCGAACAGGATGATATCCACTCCAATTTCAGGAAGTTTTTGGGATAAAATTCTTGCAATTTCTACCAGAACGCCTACCCCGCTGGCTCCGTCGTTGGCACCAATTATCGGTTTATGATGGTTGGCGGCATCAGGGTCATAATCGGCAAAAGGGCGGCTATCCCAATGGGAAGATAAAAATATTCTTGCTTTTTTGTCGGGATTAAAAGATGCGATAATATTGTTGATATTTAAATCTTTTCCATCGAATGTACGAACTTTTCCGGTTTGTACACTTACCTGCGGAGCAAAACGTTTCAGCGTTTTTACCAGCATTTCGGCACATTGTGTGCTTGCCTTGCTTCCCGTTACCCTCGGACCAAAATTGGTTTGTTTCTGTACAAAAAAATAAGCAGTGTCGGCATTAAAAGAAGGCAAGTTGGTAGCCCATTGCTTTTCTGTTGTTTTCTTTGTGTTATCTTCTGTTTTTTTGCATCCTTTACAGGAATAAAAAAATATGGGAAAAGTGAGAAGAAAAATTAGCCCGTTGCTAAAAAAGGATAATTTTTTTATGGATTGTGCCATAGCAGGTATTTTTCGCAAAAGTAAAGAATTAGTACAAGCGAGAATGCGAAAAAACAACGGAACAACAAATCAAAAAGTAAGTGTAAAAATACTGCCTTCGTTGGGTTTCGACTTAACGGTAATGGTGCCTTTATGCAAGTGCATAATCTGCCTCGAAAGGCTTAATCCTATGCCACTTCCTTCTTTTTTTGAAGTAAAAAAAGGCATAAATATTTTGTCTAAAATATCCGGTTTTATGCCATAGCCGTTATCGGCAAAATCAATGGTTACCCTGCCACTGTTATTAGTAGAAGCCACAATAGAAATCATCGGGTGATCCTTGCCTTTCACGGCATCCATAGCATTTAGCAGCAGGTTTATTATTACCTGGTCAATCAGATTGGGGTCGGCTGTTATTTTCAAATCTTCGGGAAATATTTTGTGAATACACTGAATACCCAATTTATCCAATTTCGGTTTCATCAGTAGTTCAGCCCGTTGGCAGGCTTCCTTAATCATGAAATATCTGAAATTGGGTTTGGGAATGCGGGTGAGGTTGCGATAGATTTCCACAAAATTGAGCAATCCCTGACTACGATTTTGAATGGTTGTAAGAGCTTCACAAACGTTTTGCAAATCGTCAGTGTCAAGTTCCTGTAGCCTGATTTTTTCATCATCAGGGTTTTCAAGCACCATTTCCTTTACGGTTGAAGCTAAAGAAGAAATGGGTGTGATAGAATTCATTATTTCGTGGGTAAGCACGCGGATGAGTTTTTGCCAGGAATCTATTTCTTTTTCTTCCAGTTCGGGACTGATATTTTGCAGTGAAATAAGGATAAATTCTTCACCCCGCATCCTGAACTCGGTGGCATAAATAAGTAATTGCACTAATTCGTCGCAACATACGAATTTAACGAGCAATTTTTCGCCGGCTTTCATTCTAAGAAGTATTTCGGGCAAATCCTTTTTAACCGTTTGTAGATCCGTGATGTTTTTAAGGTTGCTTACTCCCAGAAGTTTTTTCACAGAATTGTTAAAAATATCCACTTTTCCGTCTTTACGGTAGGCAATGATGCCTATGCTTACATGCTGAACTACTGTTTGCAGATAGTTATAGTGTTCTTCTTTTTCTGCCCTGTTTTTTCGGAATTCGGTGATTACATCATTAAAAGCGTTGTTTAACTCATTAAAGCTATTTCCTATTTCTTTATCGGCAAATGAGGTGGAAAAATCGGAATGGCGGATACTTTCAAAAAACTGGGTGAGTTTACGGTTAGTACGTTCTACATACCAGATAAGTTCGATAATCTGGAAAACAGCGGTAAGAAGTAAAATAATTCCGGTTACCGTATGGTTTTCACGCTCGAACATGATAAACATGAGGAAAAGGGTTGCCGCCAGCAAAAGCACCCTTGTAACTACGATAAAACGGAATTTTCTATAAACCATATTTTTCAATTCTACGGTACAGCGAAGCACGGGTAAGCCCAAGCTCTTTGGCTGCCTTGCTTATATTTCCTCCATGCTTGTCAATAACTTTACGGATAAGGATTTTTTCTGTTTCTTCGAGATTCATGCTGGCAAAACTGATTTCGCTATTGCCTTCGTCAATGGGTGAAAGAAAAAAGTCTTGTGGTTGAAGAATATGGGTTTCGCTGAGAATTACAGCCCGTTCCACGGCATGTTGCAGCTCGCGGATGTTACCAGGCCAATTGTGTTTTTCGAGGCGTTTGAGTGTGGCAGGATGCAATTTTTTTAATGGGATTTTGTATTTTTTGCAATACTCGTTCAGGTAATGGTCAACCAGAAGGCTAATGTCGTCGGTGCGTTCGCGAAGAGGCGGTAATTGCACTTCCACAGTATTGATGCGATAGAGCAAATCCTGCCTGAATTTGCCTTCTTTCACCATTTGATACAAGGGCATGTTGGTGGCGCAAATCAGTCTTACATCAATAGGAATTTCCTTGTTGGTCCCCAACCGGACTACGGTGCGATTTTGCAAAACGCTAAGCAATTTGGATTGTAGCGGAAGCGACAGATTGCCAATTTCGTCGAGGAAGATGGTGCCTTTGTGGGCTGCTTCAAACCTGCCTGCCCGGTCTTCTTTGGCATCGGTAAATGCTCCTTTTTTAAAGCCGAACAGTTCGCTTTCGAAAAGTGATTCACTGATAGCCCCCAGGTCAACATTCACGAAAATTTCGTTCTTCCTTGCCGAAACCCTGTGTATTGCACGCGCTATCAATTCTTTTCCTGTGCCATTTTCACCAAGTATCAGCACATTGGCTTCCGTACGGGCAACTTTTTCAACGGTAGCCATCACTTTTTGCATGGGCAATGAATTGCCGATAAGTTGGTTAAAGCTTTGGTTTTGGTTGGCAATCAGTACTTTTTGTTTCGACCGCAATTCTTCCAGTTCTTGCTTCGAATGCCGTACTCTGAGGTTGGCTTCGATGGTGGCAAGTAGTTTTTTGTTGTCCCAGGGTTTCAAAATAAAATTGGTGGCTCCTTCTTTTATTCCCTGAACCGCCAGTTCGATATCTCCGTACCCGGTAATAAAAATTACGACTGCAGCAGGATCAATTTCCAGGACTTTATTCAACCAGAAAAATCCTTCTTTCCCACTGGTTGCATCACGCGAAAAATTCATGTCGAGTAGCACAACGTCGTAGTTGTCGTTTTTAAATAATGCAGGAATATTTTCCGGATTTTTTTCAGTATGAACTATGGTAAAATGCTGTTTAAGAAAAAGTTTTGCTGCCAACAACACATCAGCATCGTCGTCAATGATAAGAATTTTAGCTTCAAATTTACCCATTCTTCAAAAATTTTTAGGAATTTATTTTTCTAAATTTTGATTGTGTTCTTCCTCTGCCTTTTCTATGGCTTTAATTAAAGCATAGTCTTGTTGCGTACCAATAAGGAGTTTTTTCCCGTTTTTCAGCACAAGTTGCAGCCCAATGTTTCCCGAAATATTAAGTGCTCTGCCTTTCCCAAATTTGCTATACCGGAAGCCCCAGCCACCATATTCTCTTATGGGATGGTATTTTCGGATTTCACGCGATTCGATTTCATCCCATGTTATTTTTTTTATTTTAGTATGGAAAGGGAAAAAACGGTAATAGATACCGTCGCTGTATATTTCGGTAATCAGTCGGGTTTGACTAAAAAAAATGATCATCAGCAGGGGGACCGCACCCGAAACAGCAAGCGCCCAATCGGGAGCCGGTTGGTTGCCAAAAGGTTTTCCCAACACAAATTGCTGAAACATTCCGTAAATAAAAATCAGAATTACAGCGAAAAGGATAATCCATACCCACCACTGACGGAATCGCTGTTCTTCATGAAAAAATACTTTTTCCTGCATTTTATAAAAATTTTAATGGGCTAAAATACATAATTTTGTTCGTTAGTGGACGCTGGCAATATTTTTTTTACCGTTACCGTTATTTTTGAATAACTTTGTTTGCACATAGTCCGTATAGTTGCATGTTGAGAAAAGAGGATTTCCAGTCGTTGAACGCAGAACGACAGTTACAACTGCTGTTTGAGGCAGGTAATGAATTGCTTACGCGAGGTTATAGATATTACAACATTAAACTCTTTGTTCTTTCTGGTTTTTTTGTGGAAGTTTGGTACCACCAAAAAAACAATACGGTGGATAAAATTTTACTTCCGGATACCGACGATGTAATTACCCTTTACGAAAATCAGATTGATATAAACACTATTTTCAGATAACTTCCGATGCATCACATTGATAGCCTAATAATAAATGACTTTTCTTACGACCTGCCCGAAGAAAAAATTGCCCGCTTTCCACTTGCAAACCGGGATGCTTCCAAATTGCTTATTTACAACAAAGGTAACATCAGCGAAAATATTTTTTCCAATATCGGTAGCTACCTGCCCCCGGAAAGCCTCGTCGTATTCAACAATACGAGGGTAATTAATGCCCGGATGGAATTCCATAGAAAAACCGGAGCCCGAATTGAGATTTTTTGCCTCGAGCCCATTGCTCCTTTTACCGAGATGCAAAAGGCTTTCGGACACAAAAAACAGGTAACATGGAAATGCCTCGTAGGAAATGCCCGTCGCTGGAACGATACAACGGTGGAAAAAACAATTACTGTCAACGGAAGCAGGGTTACACTTACCGCCCGCAAACTGGAACAGCGAGACGACAGCTTTGTGGTTCAGTTTGAATGGACACCTGAACATTTTACCTTTTCGGAAATAGTGGAACAGTTTGGCATTATCCCATTGCCTCCTTATCTGCACCGGAAAGCCGATAAAAATGATGAAATCCGCTATCAAACCATTTACGCAAGTGTAAATGGCTCGGTAGCTGCACCTACCGCCGGATTGCATTTTACTGGTAAAGTGCTCGGCAAATTACAGGCACGGAATATTTTTACCGAAAACCTTACCCTGCATGTTGGAGCTGGTACTTTTAAACCGGTTAGTTCGCAACGTATATCTGACCATCAGATGCATACCGAGCAAATAATTATCACCATAAATACCTTGCGGAATCTTATCGCCTCTTCGGGAAAAATAATATCCGTAGGTACTACCTCTCTACGAACATTGGAAAGCCTGTATTGGTACGGGTTGAAAATCACTAAAAACCCAGGGAAGGTATTGCCTTTTGCTATAATGCAATGGGAGCCTTACGAAAATTTGCCCGACCCGGATATTTCTTATGAAACTGCCTTAAAAGCCATTGAAAACAGCATGACCGAACGAAATGCCGATACGCTTTACGGAAGCACACAGCTTATGATTATTCCGGGCTATCGTATCCGGTCGTCCCAAATACTGATAACGAACTTTCATCAGCCACAAAGCACACTGCTTCTTCTTATTGCGGCTTTTATCGGCAACGATTGGGAAAAGGCATATGCGTATGCTCTGGAAAATAATTTCCGGTTTTTAAGTTACGGCGACAGTTGTCTTTTTATCCGGTAAAGAAATGATTTTCATAATTACAGGCGAGCAGGGGGAAGGTAAAACCACTTTTTTGCAACAAGTAACGGGTATATTAACCCGTTATGGAATAGCTGTTTCGGGAATATGGGCAGAAGGAAGCTGGAAAAATTCCCTGCGGGATAGCTTTACGGTGGTAAATGTAACAACTGCTGAAAAAATGTTGCTTTGCAACAGGGAAAAAGAAGATGGCGACTATGCTTTCCGGAAATTTTATTTCAAAAAAAACGCCTTGCTATTTGGGCAAAAAGTCCTTGCAGAAACAAAATTTTCTCAACTTGTGATTATTGACGAAGTAGGCGGACTGGAACTGGGAGGCAACGGTTGGGCGGTAAGTATTGCTGAATTACTGAAAACAGGTAAACCCATGCTTTGGACGGTACGTAAATCCCTGGTTAATGAAATTATTACTGCATTTTTTTGTGGCGAATACTGTATCTTTCCTTGTGGTGAATTTTCGCCTGAACAGGTGGCTTATAAAATTCTTTCCTTTTTCCCGGAAAAAATTCAGGCAGGGAAGGGTTTGACCGGAAATTTTTAGGGGAAAGATCAAATTAAAAAAAAGAGTGTTACAACCTGTGGTCAACACTCTTTTTTCGAAAGGATAAAAAAAGTGATTATTCCTCTTCGTTTTCCTGTTCTTCGTATGCTTTCAGCAGGGCGGTTTGTACATCGGGAGGTACCTGAGCATACTCGGCAAATTTCATACCGTAGGTTGCCCGTCCGCTGGTCATTGAACTGATAGCAGTAGAATAACGGTTCATTTCAGCCAGGGGAACTTTTGCTTTTATCTTCTGATAGTTTCCTTCACTGTCCATTCCCATGATGATGGCACGACGTCCCTGGAGGTCGGTCATAATATCGCCCATTTTATCTTCGGGAACAATTACTTCTACATCGTAAATGGGTTCAAGAATTTTGGGACCTGCATTTTTAAACGCTTCTCTAAAGGCATTACGACCTGCCAGTTTGAAGGAAATTTCATTGGAATCAACGGGGTGCATTTTACCATCGTAAATATACACGGCAATATCGCGGGCGTAAGAACCGGTAAGAGGTCCTTCTTCCATTTTTTCCATGATTCCTTTCAAAATAGCTGGCATAAAACGTGCATCAATGGCGCCACCGACGATACAGTTGTGGAACATCAGCTTACCACCCCAGGGCATAATTTCTTCCTGCTGCCCTCTTACCGGAAATTCGGTAGGATGCACCATGTTTTCGCTCCAAGGTTGGATAAGCATGTGTACTTCGCCAAACTGACCAGCTCCACCAGATTGTTTTTTATGGCGGTACATGGATTTTGCCATTTTGGTAATGGTTTCGCGGTAAGGAATCTTGGGTGCGAAATATTCTATTTCAATTTTGTTGATTTTTTCGATATGCCATTTGGCAATGTTCAGGTGCATTTCACCCTGCCCCTGCAGGATAAGTTGTTTCAGTTCTTTCGAATAGCCTGGTAACAAGGTAGGGTCTACCTTGTTCATGTCGTTAAGAATGCCACCTAATTTTTCATCTTCGGATGAGTTTTTGGCTTTAACGGCTACACGATATTTAGGTTCGGGATACACGATAGGTTCGATAATATCATCTGCATTTTTTACCGAGTTTAAAGTATTGTTGGTAAACGTGCTCTTCAGTTTAATGGTGGCAGCAATATCACCGGCAACTACTTTTTCTACTTTTTCCCGGTTTTTCCCGTTAAAAGCAAAGAGTTGGGTGATGCGTTCCTTGCTGTTACGATTGGCATTAATCATATCCATGCCTTCGGTAATTTCACCGGCAAATACTTTAAAGAAAGATATTTCGCCGAGGTGCGATTCGATAGAAGTTTTAAAAACAAATGCCGATGCGGGGTCGGTAAGGCTACAGCTAAGGGCTTTGCCTTCGGTGGTTTTAATCGCAGGCATTTCGTTGGCTGAAGGCAGGCTTGAAGAAATAAATTCAAGAAGGCGGTTTATGCCGAAATTCAGTTTTGAGGAAATACAGAAAACAGGAAAAATTCCGCGTTTGATGATACCGAGTTTTAACCCTTTTTGGATTTCTTCTTCGGTAAGGGTTCCATTTTCAAAAAATAATTCCATCAGGGCGTCGTCGTTACCGGCTGCATTTTCAATAAGAGTATTGTGCAGTTCTTCTGCTTTTGCTTTTTCCGAATCGGGGATATCAGTAATTTCAGGTTTTCCGCCCCCTTCAGGAAATTTGTACATTTTCATCTGGAGCAGGTCTATCACGGAGTTAAAGCCATGTCCCGCATGCAAAGGATATTGAGTCAGTGTAATATTATTACCAAACTGGGCTTTAAGTTCACGCATTACTTCCTCGAAATTGGCTTTTTCGTGTTCAAGCTGGTTAACGACAAAAATTACAGGGGTATGGCTTTTAAGAGCATGCCTCCAGGTAATTTCTGTACCCACTTCCACGCCATTTTGTGCATTTACAACCATAACGGCAGTATCAGCTACTTTTAAAGCGGCGACTACTTCGCCAATAAAATCGTCGAAACCCGGGTTATCAATGATATTGATTTTTTTGCCTGCAAATTCTGTATATAAAATACTTGAATAAACTGAATTCTGACGTTCAAGTTCAATTTCGCGGTAATCGGAAACCGTATTTTTGTCTTCTACTGAGCCACGTCGGGTTATCATGCCCCCTTCAAGCAACATGGCTTCCGCAAGAGTGGTTTTTCCCGATTTTGCACCGCCGATCAGTGCAATGTTTTTAACTTCATTTGTTTGATATACCTTCATTTTTACTTATTTATAATTGAATGAAAACCTATGAAAAAGGGCTGCAAATGTATAAAAATTATGTTAGTAAAAAAATCTGAACAAATAAGTTTCTGAAATTTGCGAAATTAACAATTCGGTTCACGAAAAACACCGAGGGGATTACCTTGCGTTTTTGATACTGTTATGCACTTTTTGCCAGGCAGCATTATTGAGTTTGGCGCCAATAAGTTCTATTACCTTGCCAGCCAGTAATGAGCCGATTGCCCCACAGTTGTCGGGTGGTAATTGTTTTGTTAAACCGTAAATAAATCCGGAAGCATACAAGTCGCCGGCACCGGTAGTATCTATGCTGTTTGCGGTAACAGGCTGAATAGTATATAATTCATCGTTTTGTTTTACAAGCGACCCAGAAGCTCCGGTTTTCACTATGGCAATATCGCACATATTGGCAAGTAAATGTATGGCTTCTTCCGGAGCATTGCCAGTAAAGGCACGGGCTTCTTCTTCATTAGCAAAAATAATGTTTACATATTTATTTATAATTGCATCTAAAAACTCTATATTTTGTTCCACTACATTATAGCTGGCGAGATCAAGCGAAACCATGAGTCCGTTTTCGTGGGCTAATTGTACTGCTTTTTGTATCAGTTTGCGGTTTTGAACAAGATACCCCTCGATGTGCAAAAAATCGTAACCGGCAAAAATATCCGGGTGGAGATCGTCAGCAGAGAGTTCAATAGCGGAACCAAGATAAGTAGCAAATGTTCGTTCTGAATCGGGGCTGATAAATACTATGGCACATCCGGTTTCGCTTTTTCCCTGAAAAAGTATCGGACGAATTCCATTTTTTCGCATGTCGTCGGCAAAAAAGCGCCCAAAATCGTCCTGACCGGTTTTCCCAATAAAACTGGTTTCCACGCCCATATTTGCCAAACCGTGAATGGTATTGGCTGCTGAACCGCCCGAAGAGATTTCTTTTTTTAAGGCAATGGTTTGAGAATTAATCCTGCCGGATAAGTCAGCATCTACTAATTGCATACTTCCTTTTTTCAGATTAAAATGGTTGAGTAGTTGATCAGATTCGAGCCGGGTCATAATGTCAACTAGCGCATTGCCAATGCCTAATACTTTTTTCATGCTTTTACAGATTTCGATAGAAAAATTTTTGCAAAGATATTGTTTATAATAAAAGAATATGTAATTTTGCCCCGCTTTTGAAAAATCCTCCTTAGCTCAGTTGGTTAGAGCATCTGACTGTTAATCAGAGGGTCGCTGGTTCAAGTCCAGCAGGGGGAGCAAAAACCAAGCCGCAAATTTGACGTTGCGGCTTTTTTTGTTATGTATTATTTGTGTATTTTTTATTTTTAAAATTCCAACCTGCATTATATAGGTCATGTTAACGATATTGAAAAAGGTTAACTGAGTATAGCTTTTCTCAAAAAATACATTTACTTCCAAACATCGTCCCTGAAAAGTGTTTGCTTTGTTTGAATGTGGGCAAAAAAGAAAATTGTTTGAAAAAAAGGCTACCTTCATATTACAAGCAGCCGTTTCTTTATCGGGCTTATTTTATGTTAATTGTTATTTTCAATAAAGTGTGAGTCTACCAAAATACGTCCGCAGTATTCACAAACAATGATTTTGCGATGCATACGAATATCCAACTGACGCTGAGGGGGAATTTTACTGAAACAGCCGCCGCAGGCATCTCTTTCCACACTTACCACCGCAAGCCCGTTACGCATATTCTTACGGATACGTTTGTAGGCAGTAAGCAGGCGTTCTTCAATAAATTTTTGATTTTCTTCTGACTGTTTAACCAACGACAGTTCTTCTTTTTCGGTTTCGGTGATAATGTCGTTTAATTCAGCTTTTTTAATAGCAAGGTCATTTTTACGCTCTTCAAGTATTTTTCGTGCTTCTTCAATTTCTTGTTTTTTTTGCTGAAGACTAAACGAGAACTCACGGATACGCTTCTCTGAAAGCTGTATTTCAAGGTTCTGAAATTCAATTTCTTTGGTAAGAGAATCGTATTCACGGTTGTTTCTTACGTTCATTTGCTGTTCTTCGTATTTTTTAATGAGCGTATTACTGTCTTTTATGGCTAATTCCTTTTCATTTATTGTTTTCTCAAACATTTCCATCTCCTGAGCATGGTTTTCAATGCGAGTTTCCAGCCCGGCAATTTCGTCTTCAAGATCTTCCACTTCAAGTGGAAGTTCGCCACGGATAATTCTGATTTTATCAATCTTAGAATCTATTTGCTGAAGGTGATACAATGCATGCAATTTTTTTTCAATGGTTATTTCTATATTTTCATCACCGGAGGCATTTCTGGCAACAGCCAGAATATCAACGTCTGGAAGGGCTTCTTCAACAGGATTGATCACTTGAGGGTCTTTTGATTTTTCCGGAATATCTTGTGTTTTGTTGCTTTTTAAAAGTACTTTTGCCATAAAATTTGTTTTATGTAATTATTTTACAAATAGTTAACGGGGTTAGTTTCTGTAGTTGAAATTCGGACTGCAAAGGTAGAATTTTTTTTATTAAGTAGGTTAAATAATAATTCTTTAGCAAATTGTTCACTTTCAAAATGACCTATATCGGCAATTACGATCCGCTTTTCTGACTGTTGAAAATCGTGATATTTGATATCTCCGGAAATAAATACGTCTGCATCTGCAGCAATAGCTTCTTTTATTAAAAAACTTCCCGAGCCCCCACATACTGCAACTTTTTTAACGGGCTTATTTAATAATTCAGAATGACGGATCATACCTGTTTTTACGATGTTTTTAACTTTCATTAAAAAGTCATACTCTTTTTCATCATATTCTGTTTCTCCAATCATGCCTGCTCCTGCTAATGACAATGCATTGGCAAGAGGGACAATGTCGTAGGCTACTTCTTCGTATGGATGATTTTGTATCAATGCTTTCAGCAAGCGGTTTTCGATAAACTCAGGATAAATTACTTCAATCTTAATCTCTTTTTCTTCATGTATCTGATTTACTTCACCTACAAAAGGATTGGCAGATTCGTTGGCACGAAAAGTACCCCATCCTGCCGAATTAAAACTACAGGCATCATAGTTTCCAATATTTCCTGCCCCGGCATCAAAAAGTGCTTTGCGAACTTGATTTGCATTCATTTCGGGGCAAAATGTAATTAACTTGCGAAGAATGTTTTTTTTAGGAGAAAGTATCCGGGTATTTTTCAAACCTAATTTTTTACAAAGTATTTGATTTACGCCTCCGGAAACGTTGTCAAGATTAGTATGCGCGGCATAAACGGCAATATTGTGAATTAGTGCTTTTTGTACTATTTTCTCTGTTGGAGTTTCTCCGTTAAATTTTTTCAATCCTGAGAAAATTAATGGATGGTGTGAAATAATAAGATCGCAGTTTTCCGCTATTGCTTCCTCTATTACAGCCTCTGTAACATCAATGCATATAAGAACATGGTTTACATTTTTCCCGATGTTTCCTATTATCAGTCCGGAATTGTCGTAATGCTCCTGTAGGGATAAAGGGGCAATATTTTCGATTTCTTTACAAATTTCTGAAAGTTTCATGATAGAAAATTAGATAAAACGGTATAATACAAACGAATAATGTATATTCTCTTACATTTTACAAAATAAAATAAAATTTGCAGTAAATTAAAATACAAATAATGAAAACTATTGTATTTTTATAACGTGGATTTTCTGGGTTTCATACTCCTTCCTTTCTCTTTACTATATGGATTAGTTATAGTGCTGAGAAACAAATTATTCGATTGGAAAATTTTACCTTCGGAACGATTTTCCTTACCAGTAATTTGCGTGGGAAACCTTAGTGCCGGAGGCACCGGAAAAACTCCACATGTTGAATATTTAATCCGTTTATTAGATAAACAATGTACTATTGCCACTCTCAGCCGGGGATATGGACGAAAAACCCGTGGTTTTGTTTTTGCTGATCCGGATTCGACAGCTACATCTATTGGAGATGAACCAATGCAATATGTAAATAAATTTTCAGCGATTACAGTGGCGGTACATGAAAAAAGAAGGGAAGGAATACGGATGCTGTTGCAAAAGAAACCCGAAACCAACCTGGTTTTGCTTGATGACGCTATGCAGCACAGGTATGTAACTCCAGGATTAACCATTTTGCTTACCGATTACCGCCATTTATATGTAAACGATTACCTGTTGCCCTCTGGCAGGCTCCGTGAACCGATTAAAGGTGCAAGTCGTGCTGATATAATTATTGTTACAAAAACTCCTAAAATTTTTTCACCTATTACACGCAGGTCAATTTCCGAAAAACTTTCTCCTAAACCTTGGCAAAACTTATTTTTTTCATACATACGCTACGGGGAGCTTGTTCCGTTCCATTCTACGGAAATACAGCCCATGCAAAAGAAATACGGAACCATAGTCTTATTTGCCGGTATAGCCAATTGTTATCCGTTGCAGGAATATCTTAAAAATCTTTGTGAAGAGCTTATTACCTTGCAATTCAGCGATCATCACTGCTATTCTCCTAAAGAAATGGAGCAAATCAAGGTTTGTTACCATGAGGTCTTTTCAAAATCTAAAATCATAGTTACCACTGAAAAAGATGCTATGCGCTTAAAAAATACCTCTTTGGAAGAAATAATTGTAAATTTGCCCGTTTTTTATCTTCCTATAGAAGTTGCGTTCCACAAGGAGGATAAGGAGATTTTTGAAGAGAAAGTAAAAGATTATGTTAGAAAAGATCAACACCACTTGTAATTTTATCCGTCAGCATATTTCTCGAATTCCCGAAACGGGTATCATACTCGGAACCGGTCTGGGGGAATTAGTAAACGAAATTCATGTCGAAACTATATTGAAATATAGTGAAATACCTAACTTCCCTGTGTCAACGGTAGAAGGACATTCGGGACAATTGGTTTTTGGTACCCTCAGCGGAAAACCTGTTGTAGCCATGCAGGGCAGATTTCATTATTATGAAGGATATTCAATGCAACAAATTACGTTTCCGGTAAGGGTGATGAAGATGTTGGGCATCCGCCTTTTGATAGCTTCCAATGCTACCGGAGGGGTAAATCCTTCTTTTCATATAGGTGATATTATGCTAATTACCGACCACATCAATCTAATGGGCGATAATCCACTCATGGGTATCAATATCCCCGAGCTTGGAACCCGTTTTCCCGATATGAGCGAAACGTATGATTTGCAGTTGGTTGAAAAAGCCGAAAAAATTGCCAGAAAGCACAATCTTCCTATCCAAAAAGGAGTGCTGGCTGCAGTAAGTGGTCCCTGTTTCGAAACCCCTGCAGAATACCGTTACCTGCGTACCATAGGTGCCGATGCAGTGGGCATGTCGGTAATTCCTGAAGCTATTGCAGCTAAACATATGAATCTCCGTTTTTTTGCTCTTTCGGTGATTTCAGATCTGGGAGTAGAAGGGAAAATTACGGAAGTATCACACCAGGAAGTACAGGAAGCTGCCGCAAAAGTGGAACCCGCTTTGACCTTTCTTATTAAAAAATTGCTTGAAGTTGTTGTATAATAATTAAATAATTAAATATGAAACTTATAAAATGGTCAGTTATAGTATTGTTTTTTCCCCTTTTTTTCTTTTCCTGTAACGGGAAAAAAGCAGGCTCTGACGAGGTAATTGTCAAAGGGAAACTTAGCAATGCTCAGGAGGGGCTTTTGCTGATAGAAGAACTTACCCCCCGCAATATGAAAGTAATTGACTCATGTTATATAGAAAAAGATGGGTCTTTTCTTCTTTCTTTTAAGCCTAAAGAAAGTGGATTTTATGTGATTCATCATAAGGAAGAAGATTATATTACATTGGTTCTTAACAAAGGAGAAACTGTTGAAATAACTGCTGATGCCAAGCAACTCAATACATCCTATACCCTGAAAGGTTCCAAAGGCTCGGAGATATTATGGGAATATTATACCCGCACACATAAAAACTACCAAAGAGTAGATTCTTTAACGGAAGTATTTAAAAAAAGCCAGGGGAAACCGGATTTTGCTACCATCCGAAACCAGCTTGATTCTACTTTTGCCGTAATTTTCAAGGAACAACAGGATTTTACCCGGCTACTGATCGAAAAAAATACAAATTCGTTAGCTTCGCTTATCCTTATCAACCAACGTTTTGGTCCTCATTCACTATTTACTGAAGAAGAAGATTTTGCATTATTTGAAAAATTAGATAAAGGATTATCTTCCACATTCCCCGAAAATAAAAACACCCTCGACCATCACCAGCGTGTAAGTGAATACAAACAAAAACAAGCAGAACAGAAATTTGCAGCAGAGAAAATTGCCATAGGCGCTACGGTTCCTGACATTACTCTGCCCAGTCCTGACGGAAAAAATATAAAACTGAGCTCTTTAAGGGGAAAAGTAGTGCTCCTCGACTTTTGGGCTGGATGGTGCGCTCCCTGCCGGCAAGAAAATGCTAACCTGGTAAAAGTTTATAAAAAATTTAAAAACAAAGGATTCGAAATTTATGGAGTATCATTAGACAAAACTAAAGATATTTGGACGGGTGCCATTAAAGTGGATGGAATAACATGGACACAGGTGAGCGACCTAAAATTTTGGGGAAGCCCGGTAGTGCAACTCTTTGGCATAACTGCCATTCCGGCTTCCTTTCTGATTGACAAGCAAGGAAAAATCATTGCCAAGAACCTCAGGGGAAAAGAACTGGAAGATAAACTCAATACGCTTTTTTAATTAAAAAGAGCTATTACTTAGAAATTAAGGGTACTTAGATATGGTTACAAAAACTAATTTTTAACTGCAAAAATATTACAAAACAATTAACGCCGTTAGTTACTGAAAAATTTATAAATTTACCTGAAGAATAAAATCATCAGCGTAACTTAGTGTCCTCAGTATCTTGGGGGTTATAAAATGATAAAGTATTGGACAAAAAAATATATTTCGTTTCCGACTTTCACTTTGGTATCCCAACCCGCGACAGCAGCCTGCAACGGGAAAAACTTTTTGTAAGCTGGCTGGATGAAGTGAAAAAAGATGCTTCTGCTATCTACCTGATGGGTGATATTTTTGATTTTTGGTTCGAATATAAAACTGTGGTACCCAAAGGTTTTGTTCGCCTGCTTGGTAAGCTTGCCGAAATAACCGATGCAGGCATCCCGGTACATCTGTTTCGCGGCAACCACGACGTTTGGGCTTTTAAGTATCTGCAAAAAGAAGTTGGCATCCAGCTTCACAGGGAACCGGAAATCCATGATTTTAACGGGAAAATATTTTATCTGGCACATGGCGACGGATTGGGTCCCGGCGACAATGGCTACAAATTCCTTAAAAAGGTTTTTGAACTAAAATTAAACCAATGGCTTTTCCGCTGGATACATCCCGAATGGGGAACCCGTCTGGGGTTGTATTTTTCAAGACGAAGCCGCATTGCCAATATCATCAAAGAAGGGAAAAAAGAAAATACCAATGGCTTTGAAAATGAAATGCTTTATCATTATGCCAAAGGTATTTCCCAAAATAACCCTACGATAGATTATTTCATTTTTGGCCACCGCCATCTGCCTGTAATCAAACCGTTAAACGAAAAAACGCAGATAGTGGTGCTTGGTGACTGGATTACCAATTTTACCTTTGCCGTTTTTGATGGCAGGGAAGTAAGTCTGCAATTTTATACAAATTTTTCTACCAGTTCCACCAAACGGGACGAATAACCCGTTTCGTTGTCGTACCAGGCAACTATTTTTACCAGTTTGTTATCTTTTCCCAAAACTGCAGTTAGCCCTGCATCAAAGATTGCCGAATGGGTATTGCCAACAATATCTATAGAAACAATCGGATCTTCTGTGTATTGCATAATACCCTTCAGGTACCCTCCGGCAGCTTCCTTAAATGCGGCATTAATTTCTTCGATGGTGGTAGCTTTTTTCAAAGTGCAAGTCAAGTCTGTGAGCGAACCATCAGGGACCGGAACACGGATACCACAACCGCCCAGATCGTTTTTCAGATGCGGAAAAATTTTGGTTGCTGCCTTAGCAGCTCCGGTAGTGGTAGGGATAATGGAATAAGCCGCAGCCCTTGCCCGGCGAAGGTCTTTGTGCGGTGCATCCAGCAGGTTCTGATCGCGGGTGTAAGAATGCACGGTGGTGATAAACCCTTCGGCTATACCCCAGCAGTCGTCCAAAACCTTAATCATTGGAGCCACGCAGTTGGTGGTGCAGGAAGAATTGGAAATGATGCGATCATTTTTATCTATAATCTCGTCGTTGATACCCAGTACCACATATTTTACGTCGTCCTGGTCAGCTTTGGCTGGAGCCGAAATAATCACTTTTTTTGCCCCGGCAATCAGATGCTTCGAGGCATTTTCTTTGTCCACAAATTTTCCAGTGGACTCCAGTACTACATCAATATCCAAATCTTTCCATGGAAGTTTTTCAGGATTTTCCTCCGACAGAATCTTGATTTTTTTGTTATTTACCAGTAAATAACCATTTTTCACAAGTACTTCTCCGTTGAACAACCCATGAACCGAATCGTATTTTAAAAGGTGAGCAAGGGTTTCGGTATCGGTAAGATCATTTATTGCAACAACTTCTATATTGTTATTCTGAAGCAGCTTCCGGAAAGTTACCCGGCCTATGCGGCCAAATCCATTAATAGCAAGACGAATATTTTTCATTGTCTCTTTTTTAAAATTTGCTGGCAAAATTAGAAAATTGCATCTTGCAATAACCAGATTTATTAATAACCTTTGCCGCCGTTATTTTTTTGTTACTCATTATTTTTCATATAATTATTATTATGAATGCAGTTATCAATTACTTACGTGAAAACAAAGAACAGTACCTTCAGGGCTTGTTTGATTATATCCGGATTCCTTCCATCAGTTCGCTTCCTGAACGCAGAGAAGATATGTATCGGACTGCTAATTTTTTAAAGCAATGGCTGCTAAAAGCCGGGGCAGATAAGGCAGAAGTTTATCCAACGAAAGGAAACCCGGTTGCCTATGCCGAAAAAATTATTGATCCAGCTAAGCCTACCGTACTTATTTACGGCCATTATGATGTTATGCCAGTGGATCCGTTGAGTTTATGGGAAACTGAGCCTTTTGAACCGGTAATTCGGGATAGGAAAATTTTTGCACGTGGTGCCGACGACGACAAAGGACAAGTTTTTATTCAGCTTGCTGTTTTTGATGCAATGGTAAAAACTGGTTTTCTACCGTGTAACGTAAAATTTATGATAGAGGGGGAAGAAGAGATTGGTTCTCCTTCGCTGAGTCTGTTTTGTGAAGAAAACAAAGAAATGCTGAAAGCAGATATTTTTCTGATTTCCGATACAGCAATGATTTCCAAAGACGTTTCTTCCATTACTGTGGGATTACGTGGTTTATGTTACATGGAGGTGGAAGTTACCGGCCCTGACCACGACCTGCATTCGGGTCTGTTTGGCGGTGCGGTAGCCAATCCGGCCAACGAGCTTGCCAAAATAATTGCCAAGCTTACCGATGAAAAAAATCGTATCTGTATTCCGGGATTTTACGACGATGTGTTGGAAGTAAGCAAAGAAGAACGTGCAGAAATGGCAAAAGCACCCTTCAATCTGGAGAAATACAAAAAGCAACTAGATATTAATGAAGTGTGTGGCGAAGAAGGTTATACTACGCCGGAAAGAACCGGTATCCGGCCAACGCTGGATGTAAATGGTATATGGGGTGGTTACATTGGCGAAGGAAGTAAAACCGTGTTACCATCTAAGGCTACGGCAAAAATCTCCATGCGATTGGTTCCCAACCAGGATTACGAAAAAATTGCAGTTTTATTCGAAAAATATATCCGGGAAATCACTCCACCTTACGTAAAAGTAAAAGTTACCGCCATGCACGGAGGCTATCCTTATGTTTCTCCGATTGATATTCCGGCATACAAAGCAGCAGTAAAAGCCATTGAAAAAACCTTTGGTGTGTTACCTGTACCTTTCCACAGTGGAGGAAGCATCCCTATCGTCAGCACTTTTGAGAAAGTGATTGGTGTAAAATCCATTTTAATGGGATTTGGTTTAGAAACCGACGCCACCCATTCGCCCAACGAAAATTTTGATCTGGATATCTTTTATAAGGGAATGGAAACGGTAGCCTGGTTTTACCATTATTTTACTGAATAAAATAATGTTTTAAAATTTTATACAAGCAAAAAAGGCAGAAATCACTCCCTGCCTTTTTTTATTTAATGAGATTTGTTTCTATTGCCTTTTTTTGAATTCAGCAATTCCGTTATCGAGGAATTTTACAAATTCATTCACATCAAGATTGTATGCTCTTGGAGTTACCAATAATTCACCTTTGGTATCAAGCAAAACGTAGTAAGGTTGCGCATTCATATTGAAGCGTGAAATTTGCAGGTCGGCAAATTTTTTACCAATGGTTTTCTTAATCTTTCCATCATATTTTGATGTTATCCACTCACTTTCCGGAAGTTCAGATTTATCATCCACATACAAGGCTACTACGATAAAGTTGTTTCTCAAACGTTTCAGCACTTCGGGAGCACTCCAAACGTTGGCTTCCATTTCACGACAATTCACACAACCATGACCGGTAAAATCAATAAACAAAGGCTTGTTTTGCTTTTTGGCACAAGCCAAAGCCTGGTCGTAATCGAAATAGCCTTTCAACCCGTGAGGAAGATGCAGAAATTCGGAAAACTTAGGAGTTTCACATAATTCTGATTCTGTCGAAGATACAGTACCTCCTCCTTTATTTTCCTGAACGATGCGTACGAGGTCGAAATCGAGACTGGTTTGCGGAGGCAGGTAGCCCGAAAGTGCTTTGAGCGGAGCGCCAAACATTCCCGGTATCATATACATTACAAAGGCAAAGGTTACTATTGCCAGCAAGGTTCGTGGCACACTCAGATGTTTCGTTTCGCTATCGTGGGAAAATTTCAGTTTGCCAAGCAAGTAGAACCCCAGAAGTGTAAACACTACAATCCAGATGGCTAAATAAACTTCCCTGTCGAGAATTCCCCAATGGTAGGTTTGATCGGCTACACTGAGAAACTTCAGCCCGAGAGCCAATTCGAGAAATCCTAGTACCACCTTAACGGCATTGAGCCAGCCTCCCGATTTTGGCAGGTTGCTGAGCCAGGAGGGAAAAAAGGCAAAAAGGGTAAATGGTAAGGCAAAAGCAGTAGAAAAAGCAAGCATGGTAACTATGGGTTCCCATATTTCTCCACGGGTTGATTTTACGATAATTGTGCCGACTATAGGTCCTGTACACGAAAAAGATACCAGTACAAGGGTAAGCGCCATGAAAAAAGTACCGATAAGTCCGCCTTTATCGGCTTTTGCATCGGCTTTATTTACCAAGCTGCTGGGCATCACTATTTCAAATGCCCCGAGGAAAGAAGCAGCAAAAACCATGAATATAAGGAAAAACAGTATGTTTGGCAACCAGTGCGTCGAAAGCCAGTTGAAAATATCAGCAGTTATTGACTGTCCTCCTATGATATAGGTAATAAAAATTATGGCTGCTATGGGGAGGGTGTACAGGGTGATAATGGAGATACCGTAAATTGATGCCATGACACGCCCTTTCCGTTTGTTTTTGTTGCCTTTCATGAAAAACGAAACCGTCATCGGCACCATGGGAAACACACAGGGAGTAAGCAAAGCAGCAAATCCCCACAATATAGCCTCAATGATAACACCCCATAGTGAAGTTTCCCCCTTGATTGCTTCTGTACTTTGTAAGGGGCTCGCTGCCGAAGGCAGTGGTTTTTGTATCCGGGATATGCTGTCGGAAGTTATAGGTATTGCAGAAATTTCTTTTCCCTGTATTACCTTTTCGCCGGTTTTTGCCGAAATACCCGGCAGGTTAAAAACAAAGTCAATATCTTCGGGTGGAGTACATTTACTGTTATCGCACGACATAAAATGCACATATCCTTTTACCTGAAAAGGTTTTTCGGAAAGCATCTTGATTTTTTGCCTGAAAACTGTTTTACCGGAGAAGAATTTTAGGTTCATTTTAAAATTGGGGTCATATTCTTCAGTGGGTTTAGGTTCTGCCACTCTTCCTTCCAGTTGGTAATCCTTGCTTGTTTCAAAATTGAAAGATGTAGGTTCCGGTCCGTCTTCGGCAGGAATAAATTGCGAATACAGATGCCAGCTTCTTTCAATGGATGCGATAAAAATCAGTTCTGTTTCTGTATCTGAAATTTTTTTCTGCTGAAAACTCCAGGTTACCGGTGTAAAAATCTGAGAAAAGGTACGTACACTGAAGCTTAGTGTCATCAAAAATAAAAAACCGATAATGATCCGTTTGTTACTGAATATCATGTTTTTAAAAATTTCGACAAAATTAATCTAAAATTTTATATATATAAGTTTTTCACTATATATTTTATAATTTTCTGATGTGTAGTATATTATTTGTGTCGTTTGTAATTTTAAAGCGTTCGTCGGTGCGGTACCCTATTACCCAAATAATTTGTTTATCAGAAGTAAGAAGCCAGCAGTTTTCTTTTTCGGGAAGAGAAAATTTTCGGTTGACCATAAAATCGCTCAGTTTTTGTTTTCCCCACATTCCGAAAGGATGAAAATAATCTCCTTTTTGCCATTTCCGGATTATTAGCGGAAAACAGAGCTTTTGCAAATCAAAAAATGCATCGTTGTTGCTTTTTGCTAAAGTTCGAAAATCAGTGGGCGAAATGATACTAAACACCAGGTGTAAAGGCTCTACTATTTCGGTGGTGTCGTTTGTAACAAGAAATTCGGAATTTTGTGTGCGGGGGGCAGTATATTTTTCAATAATTATTTTTTGGCTTGAGGTAACCAGTCGGTGCGAAGGAGAGAAAAACTGCCTACCTGGTGTACCTTCAATGGAATTTTCTATTTGCCGGACAACATCCCTGGAAAATCTGAAATCCGATAATAGTTCATACAAAACCAAACTATTATGAGGTGTTTGCCGCAAGGCGTTGCAGTCTATGGTTATCCATTCGCCTTCAGTTTTCAACAGATTTTTCTTTTGTTGATATAACCAATCGTCATAAACGGCTTCCACTTCACGGAGGTTCTGCATGGTTTGCTGTACCCCTTCCAGCGCACCGGGCTTCAGGGTTTCAAAAACCGGAATCAGATGATGCCGTATTTTATTTCTCAGGTATTTATCTTCAGTATTCGATATATCAATGCGGTAATGCAGATGATTTTGTGTAATAAATTTTTCGATTTCTCCGCGGGTAAAACATAACATAGGGCGGATGAGCGCATCTTTTTGGGGTAAAATACCATGCAAGCCACTGATACCGGTACCTCGCATAAGATTGATAAAAAATGTTTCCGTTGCATCGTCGGCGTGGTGGGCAGTTGCAATGTAATCAAAATTTTGAGATTGTCTTATTTCCTCAAACCATGCGTATCGAAGTTCACGGGCTGCCATCTGAACCGAAATTTTTCTTTCCTTCAGATAATCTAAAGTTTCAAAGCGTTTTGAAAATAACGGAACTTGGTATTTTTGCGCACAGGAAGCAACAAATTTTTCATCTTCAAAAGAATCTTTTCCCCGAAGCTGGAAGTTGCAATGGGCGATGGCAAAACGAAAACCGGCACGTGAAAATAACTCTGCCATTGCTATTGAGTCCATCCCCCCGCTTACGGTAAGCAGAATATTTTGGTGGGGCATGAACAATTGCCGGTTGTTGATAAATGAAATAAATTTACTAAGCATCCGAACAAAAGTACAAAAGAAAGCAGAAAAAAAAGCCTTCATGAAAAAATGAAGGCTTTATGTAAATTAGGAACTGAAAACCTATTTTATTTCCCAAGTATCGCCACTGTTTAGTAGGTCGTCAACGTTTCTGATAGGAGAAGTTGCTTTGGCATGTTTGATTTGTTCTTCCACCATATCGTCGTAAGTGGGATACATTGCCGAACGGATTACGCCGAGTGCAACCGGAAAGTGAGGCGGAGCCATTTTGGCAAGCATCAGGTGGATTCCGGGATCCTGCTGGTATTGGTCGTGGATAAGCAAATCGTCTTCGGTAATGCTGTTTACGCCTATTTGTACCACTTCCAGCCGTGTACCTTTTAGCCGGATTCCCCTGTCTTTATTTTTACCGAAGATCATAGGTTCCCCATTTTTCAGAATAAGCTGGTGGTCGTCGCGAACGTCTTTTCCCGTAATATTTTCGTGGGTTTTATCGGCAAAGATGACGCAGTTTTGTAGTATTTCCACTATGGAGGTTCCGTCGTGGCGGGCAGCTTCAAACATAATAGCCGTCATTAGCTTGGGATTAGTATCCACTGCACGGGCAAAAAATGTACCCTGAGCTCCCAACACTAGTTCTCCGGCATTGAAGGGATGTTCAATGGTTCCCTGGGGAGACGTTTTGGTGATGGTTCCCATGGGGGTGGTAGGCGAATATTGTCCTTTGGTCAGTCCATAAATCTGGTTATTGAACAGCATGATGTTCACATCAATATTACGACGGATGATGTGAATGAAATGGTTTCCTCCGATTGCCATTGAATCGCCGTCGCCGGTAGCTATCCATACGCTGAGGCGGGGATTGGCAATTTTTACTCCTGAGCCAATGGCGGCAGCACGTCCGTGGATGCCGTGAATACCATAGGTATTAACATAATAGGGAAAGCGGGAGGAACAACCAATACCCGAAACGAGCATGAAATTTTCCTTTCGATACCCGATTTTTGGAAATACATTGGCTACCGAGGATAAAATTGCGTGTGCACCACAGCCCGGGCACCATTTTACCATTTGATCGCTTACAAAATCTTCTTTCGACAGTTCTACATTTGACCGTTCGATGGTCATATTTGCAATTTCTAACATGGTTTTATTCCTCCTTTAATAATTCGTTAAATTTACTTGTCAGTTCGTCCATCGAGAACGGCTGCGACAGTACCTTGCAATACTGGTGGTATTTGAAATCAGGATGTTTCATACGCAGGTAGTTTACAAACTGTCCGTTGTTCAGTTCGCAAACAATAATTTTTTTGTGGCGGCTGAAAACATCGGCAGTATTTTTAGGCAAGGGCATAATATGGCGGAAGTGTGCATGGCTGACTTTTTTGCCCTGGTTCTGCATTTCGATCACGGCATTTTCAACGGCGCCTTGTGTTCCGCCCCAGCTTACAACCAGCAGGTCGCTTTCCGGTTCGCCAAGTACTTTTTGTTCGTCAACGAAATCGGCTACTTTTTGTACTTTCGCTTCACGGAGGTTTACCATTAACTGGTGATTGGCAGTATCGGTAGAAACGTTACCGTAAATATTTTCTTTTTCCAATCCACCTATTCTGTGGCGTAGTCCTTCAGTACCCGGGAGCGCCCATTTGCGGACAAAAGTTTCGGGATCGCGACGATAAGGTTTGTAGTCAGGATCGTTGGGCTTGGCAATGGGAGGATTGATGGCGGGCAGGTCGGCAACCTTAGGAATCCTGAAAAGTTGCGAACCGTTGCCAATGTTACCGTCGGAAAGAAGGATGACAGGGGTCATGTGTTCGAGGGCAATTTTAGCGGCTTCGTAAGCTGAATAAAAACAGTCGGAAGGAGTACTGGCAGCAAGTATTACCACGGGAGCTTCGCCATTGCGTCCGAACAAAGCCTGCATCAGGTCGCTCTGTTCCGATTTGGTAGGCAAGCCGGTGGAAGGTCCTCCACGTTGTACGTCAACAATTACCAGTGGAAGCTCGGTCATTACCGCCAGTCCGATGGCTTCGCTTTTGAGCGAAAGTCCGGGTCCGGAAGTGGAGGTAAGGGCAAGCGATCCGGTATAGCTGGCGCCTATGGCAGAGCAAATACCTGCGATTTCGTCTTCTGCCTGAAAAACTTTTGCACCAAGCGATTTATGTTTGGCAAGTTCGATTAAAATATCGGTAGCGGGAGTGATGGGGTATGAGCCTAAAAATATGGGGCGACCTGAGCGTTCGGAGGCGGCGAGAAAACCCCAGGCGGTGGCTAAATTGCCGGTGATATTGCGGTAATGTCCCGGTTCCATCTTTGCTTTGGGCATAAAATAGGTACGCGAAAGGGCTTCTATGGTGTCAGCATAATTATATCCGGCTTCCAGTACTGTTTTGTTGGCTTCTACTATTTCCGGTTTTTTCTTAAATTTCTTTTCAAAGAAGACATTTGTGGTATCGAGGTTCATATTGAACAGGTAATACGAAATGCCCAGTGCAAACATGTTTTTGCTTTTGTCCATCGTTTTCACATCGAGGTTCTGGTTTTTCAGGCTGGCACGGGTGAGGGTAGTGATGGGAGCTTTTATCAGGTTGTATTGGGCAAGGGTGTTGTCTTCGAGCGGGTTTTCGTTATAACCGGCTTTTTTAAAGGCGGCTTCTTCAAAAGCGTCTGCATCAACGATAACAGTTGCGCCTGGTTTTGCCCATTTCAGGTTCGATTTCAGGGAGGCGGGATTCATGGCAACAAGCATATCGCACTGGTCGCCTACGGTTTCTATTTTTTTGCCCACATGCACCTGGAATCCTGATACACCGGCTACGGTATTATGTGGAGCGCGGATTTCGGCGGGATAGTCGGGAAAGGTTGCTATATCCAGACCTGCCAGTGCTGCTGCATCCGAAAATAGGGTGCCGGTAAGTTGCATACCGTCGCCGGAGTCGCCGACAAACTTAACAACAACATCCTCAACTTCTACTTTTGTTTTCTTCTTCGTCATAACGGGTTGTTTTTGAAATTTCGCGACAAAATTAAATCTTTTATCCGAGGGGCAACCCAAATTTTTCAATATTTTTTAAGTGTAGCGGCTTGTTATTTGCTTTTAGTTTTTAGCCAACAGCCTTTTGGCTTCTGTAATCCGGGTTCACAACTTATTTGCCTCTTTCTGCCAGCAGCTTGTTTATCAGTTCTAACTGGGTGTTTTCTTTTTCCAACCAGATGATACGTTGTTGCAAGGTGGCATTTTCTTCTCTTAGCGTGGTGATTTCGGCAGAGGTGTCGGCTCCACCGGTATAAAAAATGAAGAAGTTGTGATTAAGCACTTTGGATATGTGTTGCAAATGCGATACGGTGATGTTGCCGTCTTTTAACAGGATATACACATTGCGTACAGACATGTTTAAGCCGGTTGCCAGCGCCCTTACGGTTACTTTATTTGTGTACATATAGTCGCGGATGTACTGGTGAATAGTTGATTCCATAACGGGATAATTTGATTTTCTACAAAAATAAAAAAAAATGCAATAAATACTCACTAACAGGGAAATTATATTCGCTGTTATGAAGTGGAAATACACTACTATAAAATGGAAATACATTACTATGAAATGGAAATATACTATTATGAAATGGAAATACTTTGTGGTAAAATAAACATGTAGTATAGCGAAATGGTTATTCACTATTGTGTAATGGAAATACGTTGTTATGTAATGGAAATACATTCCATTTTATTGCAAACCCGGGTTAACGGAAACAACCCGGCAGGCTGCTACAGCATATACAGGATAACAAGGAAATCACAGCACAGCTATACCCAAAAATAACCCGATTGCATTAAAAATCTTTCTGTTAATTTTTTATATTTGTAGAATAATTTTATAAAAAAAATTTATGAAGACAAAATTTGAAAACACGCTGAATTCGACAGAAGCGGTTTTGCTTTTGTTGACAAACAATGCTGCGGTTTGGAGCGTAATTGCAGCAATTGCAACGATTTTTGACCTGCTGAAAGCTAAAGTACAACTGGTACGCGACCTTCGCCAGGGGAGTGTACAACGAACTGTGTCAAGTAAACTTTTAGTACATTTGTTTGTCGGGATAAACGGACACAGGCTCTGCTGAGGAGCAAGCAGTGAAGGAATAAACCC